>NZ_JBTHHJ010000001.1:0-174554 GCF_054353855.1 Mycoplasma sp. 4423 | reverse complement strand
TTGAATTTGTTTTTCATTTTGAGATAGTTTGTCTAGTTGCATCTAATATTTCTGCTGTCTTAGTTTGTGATAAGTCTTCTAATTGCTGAGTCTCGTTTTTCTTTTGATTCTTATCCATTTTTTCTGCTATTTCATAATATCGAGTTGCGATAATTATTAGATCTTGTCTGGTAAATTTTTCAAAATTTGGAACCTTAGATTTCTTGTCTTTCTTCGGTCTTCCAGAACCTGGTTTTCTTTGTGAACCACTTTTGGTTAATAATTGATTTTCCATATTTAAATTATAATATGAAACAATTTTTTTCAATCTATTTCTTAAACTTGTTGATTTAATAAAGATTAATTTTGGCTCGATTTCTTTCATAAAATATAAAGCTTTTTCGGTTCCTTCACTTGAATAAATTTCAAAAATTTTATCAAATTCTTCCTTCTTAAAATGCCTTGACATTGCTTTCCTTTCTTTAATATTTTTGGGCGCGGACACCCCTAGGGGTGTTGGTTAATCCTATTAATAAAACAAAAAGATTAACAGAATTAATTGTTAATCTTTTTGTCCTACTTTATTATTATAAGTTTTCAACATTGAGATGAATTTCTTATTTATATCAATACCGTAAATTTTTGCATTTGGATATCTTTTAGATAATTCAAATGTAGTTCTACCTAATCCGCACCCGATGTCTAAAATTCTTAAATTAGCAGAAGTTTTTGGAAAATATTTATATAAAACCATTTGTTCAGATGTTCATAAACCTTGTTGAGCAGTTATTGAGTAATCCCGAAGAGATTCGTCTGTATTATAATAATTTAGCAGATTATATTTATAAATTTTGATATTTGTTAGCAATATAAAAAACGATAATCCTAAAATAAAAATTGAATAAATTAAGTATGCATAAAAATAATTTGTAGATTTAAGAGTTAATGTAATAAAAATAGTTATGATAGATGGGATTAATAATCTTGCTAACATTGAATAACTATTTTGTTTTTGATAATATTTCTTTGAAAACAGTTTATATGTTTCATCATAATAATTCGGAAGCATAATACTAAAAAGAAATTGTTGAATTACATTTATGATAATATAGTAAATAGTAGATATAAATTTCGAAGATGATAAATCTACAAAAAATCAACTTAGATTAATTAAAGTCATTATCAAAATTAGCCAACTGGTATTGATATTTATTTTGACATTTTTATTATTAAGAATTATAAGGATTAGTCCTGTTACAAAAGCAACTCCAGACATTAGTATTGTTAAATAAAACATCCATTGTGAATAATCAAAATTAGTATACTTAAAGAAAGGAATTAAGCCTGAATTCTTTGGATATAAAAATATTCCAATAAAAATTGATATTGATATGATATAAACCCATTTATATCATATCGGTTTTATATTTACATCAGTGTTTGTTTTTACAAATTCATAAGCTTTTTCGCTAGGTTTACTTGAAATATAAAGAAATCCAGAAATTAAATAAGTAGATATGTTGAATAGTATTAATAAATAAAATTCCAGATACACAAAAAATAAAGAAAGTATTGGTGATATGAATATTCCAAGTGAAATAGCTATCGAAAATCCAGTATTAATGTTTCTTAACTCTTTTTGTGAACTCGCATAATGATATACAATATTTTTTAGATGAATAAATCGATATGAGTGAATTAAGGAAATTAATATATTAATAGAAAGTAATAAGTAAGAAAATCAAGGTGTATGTGCATTTTTGAATATAAAAAAGAAAGCAACAAAGGGAATGATAAGTGTTATAGCACTTAAAATATCTACCAAAAATAAAGCATTTTTATCTTTTAAAAATTTTATAATTTTATTAGCAAATAAATAAATAATTAAGGCAGGAAGTTGCATTAGAATATAAAGTAGAGACACGATTCAAAAATCACCAGTAAATTTAAAGATATATAATGAACTACTAAGTTTAAATGCTTCAGAACCGATAGAAGAAAGAGAGATAGCTAATATATATTTTAATAAGTTTGACTTAAAATATTTCATATCATCCTTTCTCGAAGTATTATAATATTATACTCCTTTTGTTGTTAAACATATTTATGTATTTTTAAAATCATTAATTATATGATTTCAAGCAATTTTATGCTCAGAATTTATCTCGTTGTTTTCTTTCATATTGTTAATATAATTTTCGATGAAATTTTCAGTATTATGCAAAAGTCTTAGATAATACTTTATCGATTCTAATACACCATTTACAACTACTTGACAACCGTGTTCAAGTTTGATTTTATTGATAAGTTGATTAATTCTTTCTGTTTCATCTTGCTTTACCGTAGAAAGCAAATAAAATCTTTGGATACTAGTGTTTTTAAACTTTATGTATGAATCGGCAAGTAATATATCATTAGCTTTTATATTAAATTTAACTTCAATTGCTTCAAATAGTGAACCATCCTTATTTTTGATGATTATATCAGCAACATTCTTGGAACTTTTATCACTACTGTAGTGCGAACTAAGTGGATTTAAAATTTTGTCTTTATATCTATGATTTTCTTTTAGGATACATTGATAGATGCTATATAAAGCAATAACAGGTAGAATTGATGCACCGCGTGATTTATAATTGTAATAAAAATGTCGATTTAAAAGATTAATAATATCATCAATTGTTATTTGTGTCTTATTAGCAAAGGGATTTAAAATATTCACAGATTTTATCTCTTTTTGTTTAATACTTAATGCAAACAGAGATTTTAAATATAACCGGGGATCAATATTTAATTCTTGCACATCATATAAAATACTTAAAAATGCATTCTTGATATCTATGTTACTTATTTTACCTGGATAATCTAAATTATAAGCGAAATTTTGTTCTAAGGTTCTAGTTGTTCATCCTGATTCCTTCATTGCACCTAAAAACTGTTTTTGTTTTAAAAAAGGTGTAATATATTTTGCATCAAAACTTCTTCCACTATATCCATTTTTCATATTTGCTTGATGTAATCTAATGTCTTGGTGTGGATGTAGAATTTTATAGACTAAGGAAGTAACTAAAACTGTAAAAACCCCTTTATAACCTTCTTCATGATCAACAATTATTTGAATATTATGTTTTTGTTTATTATTTAAATTTGTTTTGTCAACTGATGTTAAAGTCAAAGACTCTTTATAAATATTTTCTAAAAATGTTGTTATATCCATATTCTCCCTATTATTTCAAAACTGATGTATCATTTCATTAGCAATTTGCCTTATCATCGGTACACAAACACTATTGCCGATTCTTTCATATAATTTTGAAGTTGACCCGATTTTCTTAAAGTAATCAGGAAAACCCATCAGCTTATAACACTCATTTAATGTTAATTTTCTGACTTTATTGTTATTATGAATAAAGTATCTTCCACTTTTTTCTTGCGATGTGATTGTTGGAACTAGTCCTCTTGAAGAATAAATCCGATTCACTTGTTTATGCACTCTTGATAGATGCAAGGTTTCTTTATCGATACCTTTATTACGAATCTTTTTATTTCGATACCCGATAAAAATTAATCCAGATTTTTGTATTTTTATTTGTGATTGATCTAATAATGTGTATTCATTTTGATTTAGATATTCGTTAGCATCTTTATCCAAAAATTCTTTCATTGAACTAACTGGATTGATTTTGATTTTATCAAAATCAAACACTTTCCCTTGGTTGTTTCCTACAATTACGATTCTTGCTCGATTTTGAGCGACACCAAAATCTTTTGCATTTAGAACTTTGTATGAAACAGTATATCCTAATTCAGTTAATGTTTTTTGCATAATAAAGAAGGTATTTCCCTTATCGTGTTTTAATAAATTAGCAACATTTTCTAAGATGAATGCTTTTGGTTTCTTTTCCCTTAAGATTCTAATGATATCAAAAAATAAGGTTCCACGAATTGCATCGTTGAATCCTTTTTGCTTTCCTGATATCGAAAATGCTTGACAAGGAAACCCAGCACATAGGATATCAAAATCTGGAATATTCTTAGCATCCAGATTGCTAATATCGCAACTAGGATCATCACCAAAATTTGCTTGATACATTGTTGCTGCATGTGCATCAATTTCGCAAGCAAAAACACACTTGGTTATATTACTTTCTAAACCAAGTCGAAATCCACCTATACCAGCAAATAAATCAATAAATTTTATTTCTTGCTTTTTATCCATTATTTTTATTATATCATACCAAAACAAACAAAACAAAAATTTTTCTAAATCAGATTTAAATAAAACTAACGCAAATTGCATTAGTTTTATAATCCTATTTAATTTTATCAAAGTTCATATATACTCCACCATAACTTGTGTCAATACTATAAAGTTGTGGTCAAGCTGGATCAAGTTTTGAACCAGGGATATTGTTTCTAATTCAGTCGGTATCATCATATTTTCAATAATGTGAAGCAGAGTAGTTTGGTGAAATTGATGTTGGTAAGGTTGGATCATCTGCATTTACTTTTTTCAATACTGTTAAGATGTCATTTCTAGAAACGGATTTAGCCAATAAGTCTAAATATTTAACTTTTTGATTAAAGGTAAGTCGTTTTGATTCTACAATAACATTACGAGCAAACTTCTTAGCACGTGGGTTCATAACTTCTCCAATCATGAAGTTTGCTTGTTCTTTGGTAAATAAAGTAACTTGTGGTTGATTTGTAGTTTCCTTACCAGGTTGCGGGCTAGTTACATAGCGATATCATTTTAAAGCAAGTTCTTTGTAGTAACTTCCGATATGTGAATCACCTGTTTCTAAACCAGATATTTGGGTAGGTGCTCACTCTTTGATTTTTTTACTTACATCAAAAGTAATATCAGCAGTAAGTGGTTGTGGATTTACTTTAAAGAAGTTGTTTAATAGATATTCCTTAAAGACTTGGAATGAACGGTAGTCAAATAAAGAATTTAAGAATTTCTTTTGTGCAGCAATTTTTGCATCACCAGTTGAGTTTGCAATTGCATTCGAAAGTTGTGTTTGTACATTATCTGGTAATCTAAATTGTTGTCATCCGAATAATGGATTTGATTTGGTATCAAAGAAATTACCGTTAGCAACATTAGCATCGTGATCACCTTGTTCACCAACATATGCATCAGTTTGTGAATTTGGTGAATATTTATCAATTTCATCCATAATTGCTTTAAATGCTTTATAAGTATTAGTAGAACTGTTATTGATACGGTTGTTTCAATCAGAGCGCTTATTATTATTATTATTAGCTGCTGTTGCATCACCAAGTTTTGCAGTAACTGCCTCAAGTGCTTCTTTTTTTAATTTTTCAAGTCTATCCTTAACTATATTTTGGAATTTAGAGACTAATGAGTTATCTGTGGTAGAATCTGCTTGTGTAAGTAGTTGTGAATACATTGCATCACCATCTAAAGGAGCGATGATGTTTTTAAGTTGATTTCTTAGATTTTGAATTTGTTGTTTTTGATCATTAAATTGTGATTCATTGTATTTACGGATGATCGCTTGATATCTAAATGTTGAATAATCGATATCTCTAATACTATTAAAAGAATCGATATATTTTTTGTTGTTATTATAAAATGATGGATCTTTTGTTTTAATTACCTCTAAGTCGTGAGATAAACGATCTTTTATACCCATGAATATAGCATTAGCTTGTTTTTCAATGTCTGTTAATTTAGTGATTTTTTCATCTTGCGATAAAGTATTATCTTTTATTATTGATTCTCGCTTTTTATTTAAACTTTCAGCAAGATTTTTTAGTTCATCTGTATAAATATTAGAATATCCACTATTAGAACCTAATAATCCATGATCATTAAATGCTTTTTGTGATTTGCTTACAGCATCATTATATCTTTTTTGTTCTTCTGCTTTGGTTTTATCAGCGATTTCTTTTTTCTTAGCATCAATTTCTTTTTTTATCTCTGCTAACTTAGCACTATCTCCATCAGATATTGCTTTTTCAATTTCTTTTTTCTTAGCATCATCAATTTGTAGGATATTTTTATATGTTTGATCTTTAGTTTCACCACTACCTTGTTGATTAATCTCAGATATTCCCAAAGCATCTTTAATATCATTAATGGTATTAGTATATGATGCTTGTGCTTTATCAATGATATCTTGCTTTTCTATATCAGTTTTAGCTTTTGATAATTCATCTGCTAATTTGCTTTTACTTTGTTCATCGATTCCATCGAGACGTTTGATGATGGTATTTGCAATATTATCCTTATTTTTTTGTTGAGCTATTGCTAAAGCCTTTTTATTTTCGATTGTTTGTTGTGTTACATTAGTAGCATCTAATCCATCCATTAAATTATTTGATTGAATAATTTCTTTTGGTAGTTTATTAATTTCTTTTAAAGCATCATCTTTAAGTTTTTGAATTTCTGAAATTACATCAGTAACTACTTTTTGGTATTGGCTTTCGGTGGTATTATTTGAATTAACTAAATTCTTCAACGAATCATAGTTAGATACTTTGGTAGCACCAGTTGAACTAAGACGGTTAAGTTGATTTTGTGCTTCAGTTTTCTTTTGATTTAAATAATTTGAAACTTCTGCTTTTAAATTATTTAAAGTAGATGTATCACTATTATAAGTTGATTCATTGGTATAATCGTGATTATTTACTGCATTGTTATTATTGGTAAAATCATTTTTCTTACTTTGATCACTTAGGCGATTTATCAATCCAGATATTTGATTTTTAAGTTCTTTTATTTCTTCACCACGTTTATACTTTTTAGCTTCATTAACAGCAGAATCTATACTATTTTTATCAGTTGCATTATATAATGAATTGTTAATTAAGTCATTTTTCTTAGATGCATATTTGCTGTCGTTTAAAATAGTATCAATTTGTGATTTAGCAGCATCAACTTGTTGTTTTAAAGTAATTGCATCATTTTTAATTTTTGTTGCAGTTGATGAATCCTTGGCATTTGATAATTTAGTTTTTAAATCAGTTTGGTTACCAGATTGTAATTTATTAATTTCACTTTGAGCTGCATCGATATCTTTTTTAAGTTGTACTGCTTTATTTTTGATTGTATTATATGAATCAATGCTTTGGGTACTATTATTTGTCAATTCACTCTGTAAGGTTGATTTTTGATTATTATCTAATTTATTTATTTCATTTAAAGCATCATTTTTAGCCTTAGCAACTAAGATTTTGTTTTTTAAAGTATCTAATGTACTTTCATCATGTGCATTACCTAGTTCAGTAGTAAATTGTGATACTTCATTATGTTGCAATCCAGCTGAATTTAATGTATTTTGTACATCAGTAACCTTAGCAGCAACCTTAGTAATTTTTGCTTTTAATGAATCTAGTTTTGTTTCGTTATCTCCTTTTGTTGAATTTACTTGATTTTTAAAGTAAGTTTTTTGAGCATTATTATTTGCAAATTGTGAATCGATATAAGAGCCAACTTCATCTGATTTGGTTTTAATTCGTTTTGCTTCTTCTTTAAGATCTAATAATTTTTGTCCGTCGTTTTTTTCTTGATTCTTTTTGCTTTCTAAATAAGATTTTTGTGAACTACCAAGTTTATTAATTTCAGTTTGTACATCATTACGAATAGTATTTAAAGCAGACTCTGCTTGTGTTTTTTTAGCATTAACATCATCTATTTTTGTAAGCGAATCAACTTGATAATTAGTTCTTTGTGAGACAGGAAGTTTATTTATTTCTACTTTTGCAGCATCCTTAGCAGCTTTTAAAGAATTTTTAATTTCATTAAATTTATTATCAACTTCTTGCTTTATTTGCTCAAGATTTGCGTTTGGTTGCTTTGCTCGATTAATAAAGTTATTTTTATCAGTATCAGGGATAATACTTTGGTTATTAACCCCATCAGAATTTAATTTTTTATTATTAATATATGCAATAGTATCATCAACTTGTTTTTGTCTTTTGGCTTTATTTTCAATATCTACTAAGGTATCTTTAGTTAAATCACTTTGTTTAAGTTGATTTTCTAAATTGGTTTTTTCTTGCGATTGTGTTAGTGCATCAACTTGGGTTTTTACAGCTGATTTTTTATTATTAAGTTTTTGATTTACTTGATTAATGATGTTATTTAAAGCACTTTCGGTTGCTTGATCATTAATTTGATTATTGGTAATATATTTATTAAGTGCTTCTTTTAATTGATTATAATCGTTATTTTCAGAAGAATCATTTGTTGCGCTTGTATTAACTTTTAACTTCTCAACAGCAGCAGATGCGTTATCCTTAATTTTTGCTAATTCGTTTTTTAAAGCAGTAGTTGCATCAGTAATTGCTTTTTCATTATCAGCAGGATGTTGGTTTGCTACAAACACTGAATCTGTTGAATTAGCATCAAAACGGTTTTTAGTTTTGGTGAATTCATTATTTAGATTATTTAAAATAGTTTGTGCTTCTTGACCCTTTGCTTGTGCGACGGAAGGATCAGTTGCTGCATTTATTGCATTTTTTAATTCATTCTTTTTGTTATTTGTATCTGCTAATTTATTAACTATTTGTAAAGCATTATTTTTAGCACTAGCAAGTGCTTGGTCATGATTTTGTTGAGCAACAGCTTGCTTTTTGATTTCATTAGCTTGTGCAACTGATGCAACATTATTAAGTTGTGATTCTAACTTAGTTTTTTCTGAATTATTTGTAGCAATTTTATCTACTTCATTTTTTGCTTGTTTTTTTGCTTCTTCAATAACTTGTTTCTTTAAATTATTTAAATCACTAATGGTGTCTTTACCAGTTGTAGAAAGACTTGAAGGATTTGAAGCAAGTTGATTGATTTCGTTTTGAACTTCGTTTTTCTTATTTGCAATTGTTGTTGCGATAGTGTTTTCAACAGCTTTAATTTGATCTTCGGTAGTAGCATTTTGTAAGTTTTGTTGCGCTTGCACATGTGCTACGTCACCAGTAATTTTACTTAAATCATTAGTTGCTTTATCTTTAATAGTTTTTAAAGCATTTGTTGCAGCAGTTTTTTGATTATTTACATCAGCAGATGTAGTAGCATTATTTATAGCATTAATAATAGTTTGTTTTTGAACATTAGAATCTGAAAGTTTATTTGCTTCGTTTAGTGCAGATTCTTTGTCTTTTTGCAGTTGTATCTGAGTTTTGATTTCTTCGATTTTTGCTTTAGTAGGTGCTGAATCAATTTGTTGTTGTAATTTTGCTTTTTCAGAAGTATTAGTGATACCATCCAAAGAAGCTTTGGTTTGGTTCTTAAGGTTGTTAAATTCTTGGTTTATTTTGTTAGTAAAATCTGTATATGCTTTTTCGGTATCGGTTGTTTTAGCAGTATTAAATTCTGAATCTTTTTCATTACCAAAGATTTTGTTTGCAACTTCAGCTTTTGCTTTAATATCGTTAAATTTAGCTTCAATTTTTGCTTTTAAAGCATTATATTCAGATTCTTTGTGAGCACCTTTTAAATCATTTTCAAATTGCTTACGGTTAGCTCCGTTCTCATTCACTGGAATAAATTTATTTAGTAAATTATTAATTTCTTGTTGTTTAGAATTTAGATATTCAGTAACTTTATTTTCAGCATCTTTAATAGTTTGTGGATCACTGCTTCCTGCTTGGTTTTTAAATTCATTCTTTTTATCAGTCGATACATCGATTTTTTCTACTTGTTGGTTAAATGCTTGTAAAGCAGACTGGATTGCAACGGTTTGTTCGCGATTTTTTGTAGTTACATCAGCAGATAATTGATTAAGTTCATTAAGTTTCTGATTCATATCTGCTTCAGATGTCGGATGAGTAGAAGTGATGCTAGTTAATCGAGTAGTATATGGACTTTGGTCTCTTGATAAAATGCTTGAAATACTTGTTTTAATTGGGTCAGCTTTTTCTTGAACCTTAGCAGCATATTCAAGTGATTTAATTTTTGCATATGTATCTGTTTTAGATGCATCCTTTAATTCTTTAATTAATTCTGCTTTATTAGATGCAGATGTAGCATTAATAGCATTTTCAGCATCAGTGCGAGCTTGTGATATTTTTTGTTCAACATTAGTTTTAAGTTGATTTAAAGCACTTTCTGTTTTAGATGTATCGTTGATAAGTTGATTATAGGTATTATAATCTGGAGAACCTTGTAGTTTATTTAGTTCAGCTAATGCAGCATTCTTAGCAGTTTCAACATCTTTAATCGCTTTATCTTTAACAGTTTTAACAGCATCTAAGGTAGTAGCATTTTGTAGCTCGTTATTATATTGATTTGCTTTGCTTGCTTTATCAATATATTGTTTAGCCTCGGTTTTAGCTTGAGCTAATTGAGTATCTTGATTGCGTTTAGCGGCTTGAACTTGCGATTCGATGTTGTTTAATTTATCTAAGGTAACATCGGTGGCGTTAACTTGATTTTGGTAATTATCTTTGTTTCATAATTGATTAATTTCTTTAGTAATTTGTTCTTGTTTGTATTTGATTTGTGCTTTGTTTTTGATGTTAGATAATTCAGTATATGTTTGTTTGCTGGTATCATTTACTTCACTTGTTAATGTGGTTTTAGTAGAATTATCTTCAACTTGATTAATCGCAGCAGTAACTTCATTTTTATAGTCATTTAAAACTTTGTTTGCTTCAGCTTGGATGGTATTGATGTTATTTAAATCATTACTTTGGTCAAGTCTTTGTTTTAAATTATCGTATCTGTTATTACCTTTTAATTTTTCAATTACAGCAGTTGCTGTAGTTTTAGCATCGGTAATTTCTTTTTCTACTTTTGTTTTAACATCATTTGCTTTAGCAGATGTATCTGCTGATTTTAATTCATTTTCTAATTCAGTCTTTTTAGCAGATTTAGCAGAATCATTAAGTGATGCATTAATTTGGTTAGTAATTTGTGCTTTCAGATTTTTTAAGTTAGTTTCTTCAAGTTGTCTTTGTGTTTGAATCTTGTCATAAACTTCTTTAATCTTTTCAAGTTTATTAACAAATACTGAACCGGTATTAGTTTGATTATATGCATCATTTAATTCTTTGGTAAATTCTGCTTTTTTGCTAGCATCTTCAACTTTATTGTTAAGGGTTTCTGCATTTTGTTTTAATTTATCTTGGGCTTGTTTTAGAACATCATCAATTTGGTTGACAGTAGATAAATCTTTGTTAGCAGGGGTAGTTGGACTGGTAGACCCACTTCCAGGTTTTGTTGAACCACTTTGTGAACCCCCAGAACCTTGAGTTGCTGCAGTAGGAACAAATTTTTCAGCTGTTTGCAGTTTTGTATCAAATTCTTTTGCATCGGTTGCATCTAAACTGCTATCGATTTTACTTTTATATTGTGCAACAACTGATTTAAGGTAATCTGGGATAATAGTATTTTTAATTCTTAATAAATCTTCATCAGTTCGAGCATTTTTAACTTGTTCTTGAAGTTCGTTATACTTATTAAGATGACCTGGGTTTTCATTATTTCGATTAGTAGGTTGAATCTTTTGGGTAATTTCTTTTTGTACTTCATCGCGAATGCGTTTTAGTTCAGTATCAATTTTTTGTGAATCCTCTTTTAGTTTAGAGATTTGAGTTTGGTTATCAATAGTTTTTTCAATTTCGGTTCTTACACTATTAGAACTATTTAAAACATTTAATTTTTCTTTAACTTGCGCTTTTAAAGCAGTAACTTGATTACTTTGATCTGTAAGTTTACTATTAACATTAGTTTCGACATTTTGTAAACTTTCTGCATTTTGAGCTTGATTTAAATCATTTTGCAGTTTTGCTTTATCAGTACTTTCTTGAATTGTATCAATTAATTTTTGAATACCTTCACGAGTCTTTTGATTATTGATTTTAATGCGTTCTGCATCTAACTCTCCCATATTAGCAGCATTATCAATTGCTTTTAATGCAGCATCTTTAAAACTTTGATCACTTACCCCTGTTACACTTTGAACTTTTTGATTATTATCAGTATATGTATATCCATTTAATAGTTTTTTTAAATCAGCTTGTTCATCTGAGAAGATTTTAGCAGCTGCATCTTTAATTTGTTTATATCCACTTTCACTTTGGGTGCTATCAAGATTACCTTGCTCGGTTTCTCTAGATTGTCTACCAGTAAGTTTATCAACTTGAGTTTTTGCTTCAGCCTTTTTAGCATCTAGGAATGCTTTGATTTTAGCCATAACAGCAGCAACATCCTCGTTGCTTCGAGCATCATTGATTAATTGTGCATATTCATCTTTGGTTGCTTTTGATTCATCCAAGTCGATATTTTTATTAGCAGCAGTTGCAGCATTAATTTGTGGTTGTAAAGCACGGTTATATACATCCTTGACTTCCAAGTCCTTGATTACTTGATTCAATGCATCTTCGCTTTGTGCTCCATTGATAGATACATTAAATGAAGTCTTTTGTTCAGGGAAAAGTTTTTTAGAATCTAAGGTTGCTAAAACTGCTTCTTTATGAATTTGTAATTGGATTGCAGTTTTAGCATCGTTTAAATCTTGAATGGTTGCTGCAGTATTAACCATTTGATTCAAGACACTTTTTTGTTCGTTGTTTGTAACGGATGAAAGTAATCCTAAATCATTTTGTTTTTGTCCTTCAAAAGCAGCATTCATTTCAGAAATATAGTCAAGAATTTGTTGTTCTTTAACTTTTGATGTATCCATAGCAGTTTTAATATCAGCATATTTTTTATGCATTGTATTATCACCGACTAATTTAGCGAGGGTAGCATCATATTCTGAAAGTCTAGAATTTATTTTATCTGAAACACGATCACGTTGTTGTTTTGAAATGGATTGGGTAGTTCAGTGTTCGGAAGTTATGATGTGATCAGCATCAGGGTTATTCAAACGGGCTACATCGGCTTTAGTATCAGCATTATAAGCAGCTAACTTAGCATCAATGTCATTATTTACTTGATTAATTTGTGTTTGATTATCAGCAGCAACTAATGCGTCTTTTAATGCTTTATTATCGGCAGCAACAACATTAATTACATCATCGATTCGATTCGATACTTGTGCTTTAGCATCGTTTAAACGAGTAATTGCGGTTTGTTTAGCTGCAGCAATAGCTGCTTGTGTTGTTGCAGCATCAATATCACGGATAAGACCTTCGTTGTCGTTAAGTTTTAATGCTTGTGATTTTGCATCATCTTTTAAAGATTGTAAATATGCATCAACTTCTTTGATAACACCATCAACAGCTACTTGAGATTGCGCAGCTTGGATTTTTTCTTTAAATTCATCAAGTTTTGGGCCTGCTAATAAACGAGCTTGTGTATCTTTACGAGCTTGTGTTTTTTTGTTAGCTAATTCATCTTGTTCTAAAGCAATGGTATTTTTGATGGTTTTAAGCATATCACGAGCATCTAATAAACCTAAGTCAGGTTTATTTGCACGTTTATTGAATAAGTCGATATTTTCTGGTTTATATAATTTCTTGATTTGTTCTTTAGTTTGTGCTACTAAATTAGCAATTTCATTGTGTTCAGATTCTATTTGTTGGTTAATTTTATCTAAAATTGCATTTGCACCTGGAGTATCTTCATTTGCTTTAGTTGCTTCTAGTTCCTTAGCTAATTCAGCAGCTTTTTGTGGATCTTGTACATTTTGTAGTTGTGCATCAGCAGCATCATGAGCGTGCTCATATGCAATAGATTTATTAATTTTATCTAAAACATTATTTAAGTCTTTAATGGTATTTGAATTAATGATATCTTGTGCATATTTAGCTTTTTTGTCAGTATCTTTAAGACCAGGATTTGCTGTGCTTCCATCTCCATCTAATGTATCAATAACTTTATCATGAACATCTGAGAATGCTTTGTTAGCTTGATCGATAACATTTTGGATAGCGGCTTCAACTTGTGATGCACCAAAAGAAGATTCTAAATTTTGCTTTAAATCTCCGTTATATTCAGTTAATCCACCTTCGGTGCGAGCAATAGCCTTTTTAGCTTGATCTTTAAGTTCGTTAATATATGAATCAACTTGATCAGAAATAGTTTTAATTTCTTGTGGTGTTTTAGCATTAGAAAGTTGGTTATATAAATCTAGTTTTTTTGGATTAGCATTCGATAATAAACCTAATTTATCTTTAGCAGCAGTTTTGGCAGTCGCTAGTGCTGCATCTTGGTCTGCTAAGGATTTATTAATTTGCTCTGCTAAAGCAGCACCAGCAGCAGCATCAGGTAGTGAATTTATTTTGTTTAAAAACTCTTGTTTTGTTTTTGGATCAATGATATTATCAGCTAGGTTGCTTAAATGTGATTGTTCGTTTTGTAATTTAATTTGATTATCAATCGAACCTAATAAATCGTTTGCAGCATTTGGATCGTTGACATCAACTAATTTATCACGAAAAGCAAGTTTTTTAGCAGGATCGCTAATTCGGTCGATTAAAGCACCAATTTGTTCTTTTTGTGAATCAAGTTGGTTTTGTGCATCAATACTATTAGTAATTTCATTACGGATTTTAGAAAGATTATCAAAAATGGTATTTTGATTATCAATTGTCTTTCCGTTTGAATCACTTGTAGCATTTTTAAGGTTATTTAATAATTCTGCTTTCTTCTTAGGATCTTTGATGTATTTATTAATAATATATTCAAGTTGTCCGTTGGTAAGTTTATTATCTGATTCAAGTTTGTGGTAGTTTTTAATATCTGAAATTAATCCTGCTAATTCAGCATTGTTAGTTACTTTTAATAAACGATCTTTAAATTCTGCTTTTTTAGTAGTATTTTCAATTTGATCGATTCCGGCTTGTGCTATTTTTTTGTTTTCTTGGAAGTTATAAATATCTTCAATTTTTTCCTTAGCATCTAAAACTGCTTTAAAGGCTTGATTAGTGGTTTTATCATTAGGATCAAAAAGTTTTTCAGGATCGAATTGTGCTGAATTTATAGTGTTATATTCTTTAGTAATTTTGGCTTTGTTTTCATCATCTAATTTATTGTAGTATTCATTAGCACGCTTTTTAGCTTCTTCATAGTTATCAACGGTGTTTGCTTTTTTAGATAAGTCTAAATAGTCTTTTGCTATAGCATTAGGATTATTATTTAAATCAGTAAGTTTGCTTTGTAGTTCTTTTTTAAATTGACTAAATTCACCATTAGGATCGATTTTATTAATATCATCTTGGGTATTATCTTTAATTTTTTGGAAAATACGTTCTGCTTCTAATTCTAAATCAACTACATCTTTTTGGGTTTTAGCATCAACAAGTGCAACATCTAAACGGTTTTTATTATCATAATCACCATCTAGTAAACGAATTTTGGTTCTGGCTTCTTTTTTAGCAACATTTAACAAATCAAGTGCTTTTTGTCCTACCTTATTAATATCTTCTAAGGTATTAGCATTATTAAGTTCGTTTAAAAGTTCATTTCTAGGTGGATTATTCAGTGCTTCAATTTGAGCACGTGCAGCATTTCTAGCATCTTCAATTGCTAAAACACCTTTTAATTCAGTTTCGATGTTATCTAAATCTGATAAAAGGTTAGCATTATCGATATCATCGAGATATCTTTGTTTAATAATTTCAGGTAAATTTGATTTGTTAACTCTGTCTTTTAAAATTTTCTTTTTAGAATTTAACAATCCTTCAACCCCAGAAATTGCTCTAAGTTTATCTTCAATTTGTTTTTGAATCTCAACAAGTTCAGGGATGTTTCCAGCTTTATCAATTTTATCTGAAAAATCTTTTTTAGCAGCTTCATCATCAAGAGCATTATTTAACTCATGTACTTGCTTTCTTAAGTCTTCTAAATCACGATTTTCTTCTGAATTTAAGATTTCATCTACTTTTTTGTTAATGGTATCAAGTTGTCCACCAGGTAGTTCATCACCTGGAGCTAATGTAGTCATATCTTGATATACATCATCTCTTTGATAGATATTTTGAATTTCTTTTGCTTTATCAGCAACTAACTGAGTTTTATCTAATAAAGTAGATAACTCACGTAATTTTTCTTTATCATCCCCTGCTCTAGCACGTAAATCTAAAAAGTTATCTTGTATTACTGCTGGAAGTTTAGCAATCTTAGCATCAACACTTTCTTTTAGTTTTGCTAACTCTTTTGCTTGTTTATCAATTAATTCTTTAAGACGATCAATTAAAGGTTCTACTTGCTCTGGTTTGGTTGCTTGTGCAGCCTGAGCAATAAGTTCATCCTTATCCTTAGAATCATTAAGTTTTGGAAGTAATTTATCGAATTCAAGTAATTTATCAAGAGCATCGTTGAATGTAATCAAATCATCAAGATTGGTAAAAGTAGTAACCTTAGAATCAAAATTCACAAGTTCATTTAACTTGTTATTTACTGAATTAACTGCTGCATCGGTGATTTTCTTATTTATTTCTGCAAGATATTCAAATTGTCTTGGGGTCTTATATGTAGTTGGTAATTTAGATAAATCTGCAAAAAGCAGCCTCTTAGTTTCATCAGAGATGTTTACCCTTTTTATATCATTTAAAGTTTTATTATATAAGGTTTTATATTGATCACTTGCTTGTTTGCGATCATATAAAATTCCTATTGTTAGTCCTGTGACAGTTGTAGCAGCAACTGCAGCAGATGAAACAAAAATTATTCCTTTTCTTTTGTTAGTCATAATTTCTTCCTTTATATTTTACTTATTTAATTTTGTAGTTTTTGTTATTTTTATATATATTGACTGTATAAAAATTGTATAACAAAAAAAACACACAATAAATTCATAGAATAAAATTATACTCTCTTATATATATATATATATATATATGGTAAAAAAATTTTTAGTGCTATAAATTCAAGTAAAAAGTTAATTTTTCAAGAATGTTAAAATCCAAAAATGCTTATGTTGTGTATTTTAAAAACAAGCAAAGATATTGATTTTACTTGTTAATAAAGTTGTTAATAAACATAAATTAACTCAGATAAATGATATCAAATTTTAGTATAAACAAACATTATTAAAAACACAACCATAGGTTGTATTAGTTACTAAATTGTGACCGATATAGATTATTATAAAAGCCTTTTGCATTTAGAAGTTCTTCATGTGTTCCACTTTCAATAATCTCTCCGTCATTTACTACTAATATCAAATCAGCATGTTTAATGGTGCTAAGTCGATGAGCAATAATAAATGAAGTTTTATATTGCATCAGATGCAGCATTGCTTTTTGAACAATCTGCTCAGTACTTGAATCAATATTAGATGTAGCTTCATCCAAAATTAAAATATTACGATTTGATAAAATTGCTCGCGACAAAGAAAGCAGTTGTCTTTGACCTTGTGAAATATTCATTCCATTATGTTCAATTTGTGTTTGATATCCTTTTTCCATATTTTGGATAAAGTGGTGTGCTTGTGTCATTTGGGTTGCTTGTTCAATTTGTTCCATACTTGCATTTGGATTGGTCATTTTAAGATTTGCTAAAATAGTTTCATTGAATAAAAATGAATCTTGTAGCACAATAGTTAAGATGTCTTTCAAGTCTTTTGAATTGATTTCTTTTAGCTCATTTCCATCGATTTTAATGCTTCCTTGTTGGTAATCATAGTATTTTGAAATTAAGTTAATAATTGTGGTTTTACCAGCACCAGTTGGTCCTACAATCGCAATCACTTTTCCTTGCTCAGCCTTAAAGGAAGCTCCTTTAAGTTGGTAATTAGAAGAATTTGGATTATATTTAAAGAAAACATTATCAAAAACAACTTCCCCTTTCACTGATGCATAACTAACGGTATTGTTTTGATTATATTTATATGCTGCAAACGCGTATGGATCATTTGTGTTAGTCTCAATGAATTTTTGCTCATTTTGATCAAATCTTATTTTAACAATGTGGATTTTTTCATTTTGATGCGATTCAATTGGTGCATCTAAAATGCGAATAACTCTGGTAGTTGCTGCAATTCCGACTTGTGCTTGAAATACAGTTCCTAATACCGCTTGAAAAGGTCCCATAAAGTTTCAATTCAATGATGTATAAGTAAAAATTAATGCAGCAGTTGCTTTTCCATCCACCCCTGCACCTAACCCAGGTACACCTAAAACAGGGACTGAAAATAAATAAAATACTGCTGAAATGGCTGTAATAATTAAGATAATTAAGTTTGAAATCACATAATAAATAGTTTCAAGACTCTTGGTAATTAAATCACCTCGAAAAGCAATTTGACGAATTTTTTTGGTTATCTTTTTTAACTCACTATTAATTAATTCTTGACGGTTAAATGCATTTGTAACCTTAGTATTTGCTAACATTTCTTCGACAAAAGAGTTAAGTTCTCCAAATGCTTCTTGAACTTTGATAAAGTATGGTTGTGAACGTCTAATTACAATTGCAACTGATGCAAACATCAAAAGTGAAAACGGAACAACAATTAATGTTAAATAAACAGATACCATTGACATAACAATAATAGCAATCGAGATGTTAAATATCGCATTAATAACTTGGGTTAGCCCTTGATAAAGCGATAAAGCGATGTTATTGCAATCAACAATTAAGCTTGAAATAAGGTTCCCGGTTTTATTATTATCATAATAACTAATTGGCATTTCTAACAGCGAATGCATTAATTTGTTTCTCACCCTTGCCGCTGCATAAAAGGCAACTTTAGCATAAATGCTATTTTCTAAATAACGAAAAATGGCATATATTAAATAACATCCACCTAATCCAGCAAGAGTCAATGCAAACTGTGTGATAGAAATATTTTCAAAAGCGATATTACCTTTTGCTAGAGGTTCAAAAAAGTGGTTAATAACAAATCCTATTAAAAAACTGCCACCAATATAAGCCAATGCATTTAAAACAGAAAACAATAATGCTCAATAAATAATAGTTCTATCTTCTTTAATAAAAGAAATTCAAACCTTAAAAGCACGTCAATTTGAATGTTTAGTCATTATGCTCCTTATTGTTGTAATTGGTTAAAGTTAACATCAGCATATCATTGGCATGTTTGTAGGAGTTCATCGTGACTGCCTTGTCCAATGATTCTACCTTTGTCTAAAACGATAATTTTATCAGCATGCTTGATAGAATTAATTTTTTGTGAAATGATAATATTGGTGGTTTGATAATTTGTTGACAAATTATGAATAAGGTTTTTAGTAGTTATGTTATCTAAAGCACTGGTAGAATCATCTAAAATTAATATTTTTGGTTCAATTAATAAGGTTCGAGCAATCGAAAGACGTTGTTTTTGTCCACCTGATAAGTTTTTGCCACGTTGTCCTACAACATGATCAAGTTTATCTGCAAACGAATTAACAAATTCGTTTGCACATGAAGAATCGAGTGCTTTTTGAATTTGTAGTTCAGTAGCATCTTCTTTAGCAAAAAGTAGATTAGATTTAATGCTACCTGAATAAAGTAAAGCATCTTGGTATACAATCCCGACATCTTTACGGATTTGGTTGGTATCAAGGTTATTAACTTCTTGGTTATCGATTAAAATATTTCCGTCAGTATATTGCATATTTTTAATCAATAAGTTTGCTAAGGTAGATTTTCCAGCACCAGTTGGTCCGATGATTCCTAAGGTTTGACCTGCATCAATTTTAAAATTAATATCTTTTAATACATAATCTTCAGATGTTTGAAAATATTTAAAATTCAAGTTTTTAAATTCAATGCTGTAGCTGTTTTTATCGTTATTTGTATTAAGATGTGTTGGAAATAATTTATCTGAACTTTTGAAGTTATAGACATATGAAATTCTTTTAGCAGAAACACGAGCGCGGAAAAAAGTTCCTAAAAATTGACTAAAACTACTGATACCAAGTGCGATAATAAATTCATATTCAATAAATGTATTAATCTTAGCAATTAATTGTGGGATATTAGTATTTGGATTTTTTTGAATTGTCACAAATGCGACAGCATAAATAATAATAATTATTAAGTTAGTAATAAAGAAAAATGCAGGCATTGCTAATGAAAAGAGTGAAAAAATTCCACGTTCATTAACTTTTCATTTATTGGTTGCGCTTTGATATTTGCTATATTGTTGCTCTTGCAGGTTATATGCTTTAATAAATCTGATTCCTAGGATGTTTTCATCAGATTCTTTGGTAATTGCATCCAAGTTTTTACGGTTTTGCGCAATTAATGGTCGAACAAATTTAAAGATAAAATACATTACAAAAACTAGCAAAGGAATTACGGCAATAATCGCTCATGTTAAAGGAACATCAGTTAAAAATGCAAAAACTAAACCAGCAATGATATAAAAAGGAGCTTTAACTAAGGTAGTGCTTGCTCCAACTAAAAACTCTCAAAAGACTGCAACATCGTCGTTGATCCGAGTGATAAGACTTTCTGGTGTAATTTGTGCAATTTCTTTTAATGATAACTTTTGGTATTTAGCAAACAGTTTATCGCGATAAAAATTTGATGCTCTTTCTCCTGATCAGACAATGATTAAAAGACCCATCATTGATACAAAAGAAGAAAAAGCGATTAATCCTAAGGTAACACCTAAAAGTAGACCTAATGTATTAGAAAAATTTGTAGATTGATAAATTATATGATTGAAAAGTACTATGTGATATGTTCCACTTTTATTAATCAACAGAGGTAAAAATTGAGCAATAAAAATTGGAATAAACATTGTTATAATTACATTTAATAAGATTAAAGATACTCCAAATCAAATCCGATTCTTCAGATTTTTCGGGAGAATCTTAAACATAGATATCATATTACCCCCTATTCTTGGTCATCTCATTCGAACTCAAAACCATAAATTGCAACGATATCACCTTTTTGGATGTTGCGACGAATTAGTTCGTCTCATACACCGATTTTTTTAAGGATGTTATTAAAGCGAACTAAGTTATCATAAGTGTTAATAGGAATTTTATAATAAAGTTCTTCAACTTTCTTTCCATTAACATCAAAGTATCCTTTATAAGGATTTTTTACAATAAAATCTGGTTCATAAGTTATAACCTTTACTGAATCATTTTCTTCAGTAATTGTTTGAAATTGAGTAGTTGAAATAAGTTCTCATAAAGCAGCTTTAACAGCTTCTAAGTTATGATGAAAAATTGCAGATATCGAAATAACTTTAACATCAGGATATTTATTCTTAAATGCTTTTAAATGTGAATTAAAAGCATCTAAATCAGATTTATTGGCTATAACTAATTGTGGTTTTGATTCAAGTTTTAAATTATATGATTTTAGTTCATTATTAATAGTTTCATAGTCTAAAATCGGGTTTTTATCTTCTGAACCAAAATCAATAATATGTGCGATGACTTTACATCTTTCGATGTGTTTTAAAAATTGAATTCCAAGTCCTTTACCTAATGCGGCACCTTGAATTAAACCAGGTAAATCAGCAACGGTAAAAGAGTTTTGATGAAATTGCACCATTCCTAATTGTGGTACTAAGGTTGTAAATTCATATTCTGCAACTTTTGCATGTGCATTTGAAATAGAATTTAAAAATGTCGATTTTCCTGCTGAAGGCTTACCTACCACACCGACATCAGAAAGAATTTTTAAGACTATATGTGCTTGGTATTTTTCTCCAGGCATACCGTTTTCAGCAATTCTAGGTGCTGTGTTTTTAGCGGTTTTAAACTTGTTATTACCGCGACCACCTTTTCCACCTTTTGCTACCAAATATGCTTGATCAGCTTTGATAACATCAGCAATTAATTTCGTCCCGTTATATACCAAGGTTCCTATTGGAACTTTGATATAAGTATCTTTAGCATTAGCACCGTAAAGATTTTTTGGGCCACCCTTGACACCATCTTCTGCTGTAATATGCTTGTTTTTGTAAAAACTAAGCAAAGTGTTTTTACCTAAATCACCAACAAAATAGATGTTTCCTCCACGACCTCCATCGCCTCCATCTGGGCCACCTTTATCAACATGCGCCTCGCGACGAAAAGAGATCATCCCATCTCCACCTTTACCAGCTTGCAATAATATGCTAACTTCATCGATAAACTTTGCCATAAAATCCTTTCTTAATATTATAGTCTTTTAAAGTGTCAACTTAGGTAATTATTTTAAATATTGTTTTAATTCTTCAACTTTATTAAGTCGCTCTCATGGTAGATCGATATCATTTCTACCAAAGTGTCCAAAATATGCTGTTTTTGCATAAATTGGTTTTCTTAATCCAAGTGCTTCGATAATTGCTTTTGGTGTGAGATTAAAGGTATTAATAATTGCATTTTCAATTTTTTCTTTAGCGATTTTTTCGCTCCCGAATGTCTCAACCATAACCGAAATAGGTTTTGCTATTCCAATAGAATAAGCAATTTGAATTTCAACTTTATCTGCTAAACCGGCTGCAACAACATTTTTTGCCACTCATCGAGCAGCATATGCAGCAGATCTGTCAACTTTGGTAGCATCCTTACCACTAAAAGCTCCACCACCATGTCGCGATGCTCCACCGTAGGTATCAACAATGATTTTACGTCCTGTTAAGCCAGTATCCCCAATAGGTCCACCGATAATAAATTGTCCGGTTGGGTTAATTAGGATGTGTTTTGGAGCATCTAAATTAAATTTTTGTAATGTTGGCAAAATGATTTTTTGCACTATATAATCTTTAAATTCGGATTCAACATACTTACTTGAATGTTGAATGCTTAATAAAACTGTATCAACACTTGTATGTTCAGGATCGCTGTAATCTAAGGTAACTTGCGATTTCATATCAGCTTTTGCTCATACAAAATCTCCACTAACTCTAAGTTTTTCAGCCACCCTGACAAGTTCATGTGCAACCGTAATCGCAAGTGGCATATAAACATCGGTTTCGTTAGTTGCATAACCAAACATTATCCCTTGATCGCCTGCTCCGATTTCATCACCTAATTCAACTCCTTGAGCGATGTCGGGACTTTGATGTCGGATGTCTGTGATAAAACTTGTTTCGTTAGTGTAATATCCTAAGGATTTTAAGATATTTTTAGCAATTTCAATAACATCAATATCAGCAGTTGCTTTAACTTCCCCTGCTATAAAGATGTTGTGTCCACTCGCCATTGTTTCGACTGCAACTTTAGCATATGGATCTAAGGTTAAATAAGCATCCAAAATCGCATCTGAAATTTGATCACAGACTTTATCTGGATGTCCTCTTCCAACTGATTCGCTGGTAAATAATTTTCTCATATAAAAAAACTCCTTATTAGTTAAATAGGAGCATAAAGATGGTCATTTGCATGTTGGGATACATCCCCTGACTCTCCACCGTGTATTAAACCGGTTGGCAATGGTTTTCGTTGTCAACTACCATACTCTTTATGCTGACCATATAAAAATATATGGGTTATGCAATTATAGCAGAATTTTTAAATATTAAAATAATTTAACGATTTTTGTTTTGGAGCTATATAAAAGAAATTTATTTTCTTTTTTATGTTATATATAGTAAAAAAAGAAAATAAAGGGTTTATACACAAAGATATTAAGATTTAATTCACAAGCAAAACAAATTAAAAATTTTGCTAAAAAAATATAACATTTTTAATATAATAAAAATTAAAGAGGTAAATATGAAAAAAAGTTATCAAGCAATCGTTATTGGTGGTGGTCATGCAGGTGTGGAGGCTGCTTTTGCTCTCGGAAATAAAGGTCATCAAACTGCATTAATTTCATTTGATTTAAAGCGTTTAGCGATGATGCCTTGTAATCCGTCGATCGGAGGTCCTGCAAAAGGGATTATAACTCGTGAAATTGATGCATTAGGTGGAGTTCAGGGATATTTTTCAGATTTAGCGATGATTCAAATTAAGATGTTAAATGAATCAAAGGGTCCTGCTGTTAGGGCATTAAGGGCTCAAATAGACAAAGATAAATATTCTAATATTATTGCAAAAGCACTAAATGAGCATCTAAATATTGATTTAATTGAAGCGGTTGTTGAAGAAGTTTTAACAGATTCAGAAAAAAAAGTAGTTGGTGTTGTTTTATCAGATGGAAGTGTTATAAAAACAACTGTGTTAGTGATCACAACTGGAACATATATGAATTCAAGAATTTTACGTGGAGATGAAATTACTATATCCGGACCTGATAATCAAAAAACTACACCAAAACTTAGTTTATCACTAAAAAAATTAGGTTTGCAACTTCAACGCCTTAAAACTGGTACACCTGCTCGAGTTTATGCCGATTCAATAGATTTTTCACAAGTAGAAAAAGAAGACTTAGAAGATACTGTATTGACTTTTTCAAATCATTCTAACATCAAACTTGATAAACAAATTTCATGTTATCTTACCTATACAAATGATGCAACACACAAAATAATTGAAGAAAATATTGGTAAATCTGCAATGTATTCAGGTTTAATCGAAGGGGTGGGACCTAGATATTGTCCTAGCATAGAAGATAAAGTAATGCGTTTTCGAGATAAACATCGTCATCAAATCTTTTTTGAACCTGAAACAGCTGATGGAAGTATTATATATGTAAACGGGATGTCAACATCAATGCCAATAGATGTGCAAGATAGGATGTTAAGAACTATACCAGGATTACAAAATTGTCGCATCCAAAAATGAGGGTATGCAATTGAATATGATGCTTTAAATCCCTTACAAATCCAACCATCCTTAGAATCAAAAGTGATTAAAAATCTCTATACAGCAGGACAAATCAATGGAACAAGTGGATATGAAGAGGCAGCCGCACAAGGATTAATTGCAGGAATAAATGCTGCATTAAATCTAGAAAATAAAGAGCCATTAATTTTAAAGCGTGATGATGCATATATCGGAGTATTAATAGATGATTTGGTAACAAAAGGAACAAAAGAACCATATCGAATGTTAACATCTAGAGCTGAATATCGATTGTTATTGCGTAATGATAACCCTGACTTACGTTTATCTAAATATGGTTATCAAATCGGATTGGTTTCTAAACAAACATATGATTATGTACTAAAAAAATATCAAACCATAGATGCAAAAATAAAGCAACTGAGTGAAGAATTTTTATCTTCAAAGTCACAATTAGCACAAAAATATGGAATAGAAAATGGAGTTTCAATGTTAAAAGTTTTAGCCCGTCCAGATGTTAAAGCAGAAGAAGTACTAGGTGATTTCGAATTCAAAAATGAACTTACTACCATTATCCGTTTAGATGGTTATATTAAAAAACAACAAATCCAAGCACAAAAAATGTCGCGCTTAGATTCACTAAAAATACCAAAAGATATAGATTATCAGAAAGTGATGAATTTAGCAACAGAAGCTCGACAAAAACTTGAAGCAATTCGACCACAAACCATAGGTCAGGCATCTCGGATTTCCGGGATAAATCCTACTGATATACAAATGTTGATGTTTTATTTAGGTAGCAAAAAGTAATGAAATTGAATATTATCGCTGTTGGAAGTTTATCAAAAGAATACCAAGATATCTATAAACAATATATCAAGAAAATTATTTTTTTTGCAAAAATTAATTTAATAGAAATCAAAGAACAAAAAAATGATAATATTGACTTGAAAATAAAAAAAGAAACCCAATTAATCCTTGATAAGATACCTAAAAACTCAAAAGTATTTTATTTATCTACCAATGCAAAACAATATGATTCAATAGAATTCGGTAATTTGTTTTTAGATATTGATAATGTTACTTTTGTAATTGGAGGTTCAAACGGAGTTGATGAATCATATTTTGAAAATAAGATAAATTTTTCCAAAATGACTTTTCCACACGAATTATTTCGCATAATGCTTATTGAACAAATATATCGAAGTTTTACAATTAAAAATAATATAACTTATCATAAATAATTTTTTAATCTTATTAATATAAAATAAAAAATCTAAATTAATAATAAATTTTTATCATAAACTGCTATAATATAACAACTTCTCTTTTTTATGAATTATAAGGAGTTGTACGTCAGTGCAACTTTTCTTATTTTAAGGAGTCAAATGAACTATAAACAAATTTTAATTGAACAATTTGGTGATAATATTTTGGATGCAAAAATGGTTTCAAATGATTTTGGACAAACTTTAGAAATTACAAGTAAGTTTACTGACTTAAAGCAAGTTGAAGAATTATCCAAACAAGTTTCAATGTTTTTAAACACTCAAAATTGGTTTAAAGATGAATATAATTTAGAAGTTTTATCAAAGGGTTTAAAAACGGATTTAGATATCAATGATTTAACAAGTTATATAAATAAAGAAATAAAAATAAAAACAATTAAAAGTTATGAATCACATAATATCTTTGTAGTCACATTATTGGAAGTTTTTGATGATAAAATACTTGTTAGATGAAATAAAAAAGGGCAGATGCGAAAAGTATCATTTGAAAAAAATAATATTTCTTCAGTAGAGTTATATATTAAATTTTAAGGAACATATGGCAGAAAATAAAAATATTGTTATTGACAAAAGAATAAATGAAAAAAATCAGTTATATCAAATGATTAACTCATATGCAGAATCTAAAAATTTTGACTTTGATACCATTTTAAATATCTTTAAAGAAGAAACATTAAAAGTTATAACAAAAGATATAGATCCTGATGCAGAAATTGATTTTATAGTTAATCACGAAGATAAGACTATCACATTAATCAAGCATAATATTATAGTAGTAGATGATTCAGATGAAATTGTTTTTGAAGAAATAAATGAGAAAAATAGTGAACCAGATTTACAGAGATTATTATTTATTCATATTAAAGAAGCGAAAATTTTAAATCCGAATATTCATTCAGGTGATACAGTTGATATAATTTGAGATTTTGGTTGAATCAGTAAAAAACATCGTGCTGCTATAGAAAACGGGTTTCGCAGTGAGTTAAAATTTGTTGATAAAGAACGTATAAGCAATATTTTTGCTAATAAAATTGGTCAAAAATTTCATGCTAAGGTTTTATCAACTATGGTTCGTGGTGGATTTTTAGTGGAAATCTTAGAAGATAATCGCTTATATAAAGCTTACTTATCGAAACATAAATTAAATCGTTCTGAACCGATACATCCTGGTTCAGATATACAGGTTACATTAGAAGGTATTAATTTAGAAAATAATCTCAATGTTTTAGAAGTTTCGATGATTGATCCAAACCAAGTCCAAGAAACTTTAAAAACTCAGATATCTGAAATAGGTAGCGGAGATATCGAAATTGTTAAGGTGCAAAGAATACCAGGAATTCGTTCTAAGGTTGCTGTAAGAGTTAATCCAAATCGTAACTTTAACTACGATATTGTTGGTTCAATTTTTGGTGAGGGAGCCAAACGCATCATTGCTGTATCTGATATTATTAAAGAAAAAATAGATATTATAAGGTGATCTGCAAATAAATTAGAATATGTTAAAAATGCATTATCGCCTGCTAAAGTAATTGATGTTGTTTTGCACAAGAAAACTCAAAAAGCCTATGCTGTAGTTGAAAAAGAAGAATTTAAATCAGCAATTGGTCGCAGTGCATTAAATATTGACTTAGCATCAAAATTAACTGAAACCAAAATAGAAGTTATTGATGTTGAAAAAGCGATGCAACTAAAAATACCATTTAAATTAAAAGAAGTTAAAAAGACATTTGTTCTAAGAGAAAAATCGTTATTTAACACAAATAAAAAACCAAGAAAATCAAAACCAAATCAATATCTTAAAGATATCAATATTTCAATGGATGATTTTGATAAAGATGTAGCAGACTTTTATAGTTCAATGCGTATGCAGACTAGCGATTCATTAATTGCTAAACAAAATACATCGGAAACTATTGATTCACAACAAAAAAATAAATTACAAAAAACAAATGATAAAATTAAACAATCTAGTGAAAGTATGTTTGATGATTTATTTGAAAAAGTTGATAACCAAATTCAATCTGATAGCGAGTTAAATAATTATGATTTTGTAGATGATATTAATTCATCATTTGATATTAACTTTGCAGCAGAAGAAGAAATAGAAGAATTTCAAAATAGTATGCAAAGTAGTGATAAACCAAAAGAATTTAATAATAAAAACCAAATTAAAAAAGAGAAAAAAGTTATTACTGAATACAAGAAGATTAAAGACTTTAAAGTTGATAATGATTTAATGAACTATGGTTTAGATACAGATATTAATTTTGATGATTTAGATGATGAATGAGAATCTTAAAAACTTTAATCGTAAATGTATCGCGACTAACCAAATAGTAAATGTTAAGGAAATGTTGCGTTTTGATTTTAATCGCAAAGCAAATACAGTTATTTTAGATAAAAATCAAAATATGAAAGGAAGAGGTGCTTATTTTATTCCATCTTTTGAAAATTGGAATAAAATAAGAAGAACTAAAGCATTAAATCGTACCTTTCGTACCAATGTCACTAATGAAACTTACGATGACTTGGAATCACAAATTCAGGAGGTGATCAATGTCAAAGAAAACACATCGGATTAGTAATGTTGCTGAAATAAAGCAACAACTACAAACAGCAAAAACTGAAGTAAAAGATGGAGTGTTTATTTTTACAGGTAAAATGACTATCGGAGATTTTGCTAAAATTACTCGTATTAATGCAAACGACATAATCAAAAAATTCTTTTTACAAGGTAAAATGTATAATCTTAATCACATTTTATCCGAAGAAGAAATTGGTGAAATTTGTTTAGAAAATAATTTAGACTTTCAAAAAGAAACAAATGTTGATGGATCAAACTTTTTAGATGAAGTAAATTTTGAAGATAAACCAGAAGATTTAATTCATCGTAGTCCAATTATTACAGTGATGGGTCATGTTGATCATGGAAAAACCACCCTAATAGATAAAATAAGACGATCGAATATTGTCGCAACCGAATCAAGTGGGATTACCCAACATACCGGAGCATATCAAATTGAACATAAGAATGCAAAAATAACTTTCTTAGATACTCCAGGGCATGAAGCATTTACTAAAATGCGTGCTCGTGGAGCGAAAATTACTGATATTATTATTTTAGTTGTTGCAGCAGACGATGGTGTAATGCCTCAAACCAAAGAAGCGATTCAACATGCAAAGGCAGCTAATGTTCCTATTATTGTTTTTGTCAATAAAATGGATAAGCCTAACAAGGATTTAGATCGTTTGAAGGGAGAGTTAGCAGATAATGAAGTTGTAATCAATGAATACGGTGGAGACACTCAAATAGTTTATGGATCAGCGATAAACGGTGATGGTTTAACTCAATTATTTGATGAAATAACCTTACTTGCTGAACTTTTAGATTTAAAAGCTAATCCAAAACGATATCCAATTGGAACAGTTATCGAATCACGTGTTGATAAAGGTGCTGGTGCAGTTTCTACAATAGTAATTGAAAATGGAACATTATATAAAGGTGACTTTATTGTTGCTGGCTCTAAATATGGAAGGATTCGTTCTTTAACTGATACAAACGGACACCCTATTAAAAAAGTTTATCCAGGTATGCCGGCAATTATAACAGGATTAAATTATGCCCCTGATGCTGGTGATAAATTTATTGGATTTAGTGATGAAAAATTTGCAAAGAAATTAGCTAACGAAAAGGCTTTTTCTGATAAAATGAATTTATTGCATGATAAATCATTAGTAAATGCAAATTCAGATGGTAAAAAAATAATAAATATTATAATTAAATCAGATGTTCACGGGACTTCTGAAGCTATCAAAGGACAAATAAATGGGCTTGAAAATGATGAAGCAATTATAAAGGTTATTGCTGCATCTGCAGGGTTTGTAAGCGGAAATGATTTATTACTAGCACAAGCATCAAATGCTATAATCTTCGTGTTTAACCTAAAAACACCATCAAATATGAAACAAAATGCTCAGGCACAAAATATTAGTATTATTGAGCATAATGTAATTTATAAGATAATTCAAGATTGTCAAAGTATTTTAGATGAATTAAAAGCACCAATTTATGAAGATTGCAAGATCGGTGAAGCACATATTATCAAGGTTTTCTTTTATTCAAAAGTAGGAAAGATTGCAGGATGTATGATGGATGCTGGTGTGGTTCGCGAAAAATGTAAGGTAAAAGTATATCGTAAAGGAAAAATAATTCACGAAGGACAACTAGAAACTTTACGTCGTGAATTAAATGATGCAAAAGAAGTTGTAAAAGGTAAAGACTTTGGTACACATATAAAAGATTTTAATGATATCCAAGAAGATGATGTTTTAGAATTCTATGAAGAAGTAAGAATTAAATAAAAATTGATTTAAAGTATAAATATGTGAAAAATTAACATATTTATTTTTTATCTAGAAATATTTATATACCAGAAAAATTATAAGAATGTTTGAATTGCTAAAAAAGACTATAATATAGATATATATCAATTATGGAGCAATGTTTAAAAAACATTAAATAATTATGAAAAAAAGTGTTAGAAAAATTTTGGTTTCAGGTGGTTCTTTATTGCCTTTAATAACAACATCGGCTGCTATTTCATGTAGTTATCGGAAAATTAACGATGAAAAAATTAAGGTTGGTGGAACTGATAAACAAACCCCAAGTAAAAATGATAAAATTTCACCTGTTCAATCTGTATTAGATTTACAAAAGAAAATCAGAACTGAAAATAACGAATTCTTTAATAATAATCTTACAAAATATAAAGCATATGATAAAGCAAAAAACGAAGGAAGAGATCAGTCTGATTTAGATAAAATTCTTTCTGCATCTGAAGTGAAAAGATTCGAAAGTTTAGTTCGTAATTTTTCGCAAGCAGTTAGATCACAAAGCAAAAAGAATTTTGATAATTTATCATTCTTTAATGAATATCATCCTGCAATTTATTTTCAAAAGGAAAATGAATATATATCACTTTTAAACAAAAATGAACTTAATAAAAAACACGATTTTTATCGTTTATCTACATCAAAAGATGAAGCAAGTGTTAATGAATACAAAAAATATGAAGCTATAAAAGAAAATTTTCAAAAAATTGGTACTCTTTCAAATATTGATGATATAGTTTTTAATAATTTAAATTCTTATCAAGTAGGTCGAATTAAAGAATATGCTCAATTAGTAGCAAATACAAGCTTAGAAAATTTACTGCATAATAACAATGTATATTATTATTTTACAGATAATTATGCAAGGAATATCGATGCTTATAGTTTTAATTTAGATAGTATTTTAAAGAAAGTATATCTTATTAATTGATTTATGCCTAACAGCGAAAATGTTCGTAATTCACATCGTCCAATTGCTTTGTTTATCAGTGTTCCTAAAAGCGAAAATTATCAATTGTTTGATAAAGATAATGAAATGGTTAGAAATAAAACATTTTTTGTTACCAACTGATCAAGGTATGATGAATTAACATCTGATAATTTATAGTTCATTAGCAAAAAAACCGAGAAGTAAAATTTCTTGGTTTTTTTTAATAACAAATATAAAAAATTTTGTAATTTCACTTTTTTATGTTATTATAATTATAGATAAGGTTAAAAAAGGATGAAATCTTATTAAGGTAAATAATTAAATATAATAAAACCTACCTTATCAATTTAAAATTAAAAAATGGAGTAAAATGGTTATTGAAAATAAACTGATATCAAAATTTATAAACAATTGAGATTATAAACCGAGGATATTAAAGTATCTAAATTTATATGATGTTAATAATAAATTATATTTATCAATATTTAATAAATTAATCAATGATATAGTAAATAAGATTAAAAAAAGACTTAATAGATATAAACAAATCAACTCAATTTAAAAATTTAGTTGATGTTTTAGTATTAAAATATGTATTATAAATGAAAAAAAGCGATATATATCATTGAACCTATCCGTATCAAACCATTAAATATCAAACTAATAACAAAGAAGTTGTATTAGCAGAAATTTCAGATAGAATATTTAGTTTTAATTCAAGCAGGTTATATCTATATAATCTACTTTGACTTGATGATATTAAATCAAATTTAATTTATGAAGTTATTCAAATACCAAAGGATTATAGTGTGGAATTTGAAGGTATATTAAACTTTAAAGAAACCAATGATTTTTTAGTAAAACAAAAATAATATTAAAAGAAAATAATATATTGGTGGAGTGGAATCTTGCCTTTATAAAAAATATATTAAATAAAATAGTTAAATAATGTTATCAATCAAAATAAAAGGAGTAAAATGAAAAATAGAAGAAAATTTTTATGAGCATTAGGTATAACATCGACTGTTGTCTTACCTATTGCAATCGTATCAACACCAAATACAAATAAAAACATCCAATGATATGAAAAAGCAAATGATCTAAAGTTAGAAGTTAGAGATTCGTTTGGTAAAAATTATAATCTTAATTCAAGTGTTGGACAAATAAATAATGATTATGAGTTAAAAGTTTTATTAAATCATAAATATTTAACCAACTTACAAATTAATGATGAAAAATATATAAAAGAACAAAACCAAAATTTTATTAATTATGTTAAAAAAATAGGATTAAAATTTCTGAGTTCTACTTCAAGCAGAATCTCACCGATAGTATGATTTTATTTTCAAAATGAAGATAATCGTAAAAAATTTATACATAAATTAAATAAAGATAATCAGGTTAATCGATTTATTCTTTATAAAAATGATATAACAAATATCAAAATACCTGTAAAAGAAATTTATGAATCTCCTGATAATTATTATTCATACAGAGATGATCTTTTCAGATATGAAATCAAAAATAAATATCAAATTTATAAAACAGTAAATTTTGAAAAACAAAATCAAAAAGATCTAAATAGTCATACCAGTTACAATGAAAATAATGTAGGTGTTATGGAATATAGAGGACAACTTAATTATTCGACTACATATAATTTTTTCAAAAATAATATGTATGTTTTGAATCAATATACAGAGACAAAAGAAGATGTAGATGATCACGGTATTATTGTTTCATCTATTGTAGGTGGCAAGGAAGGTTTTGATAAGAAAGCAAGTATTTATTTTACATCTTTTGATGGCAAAAATAGCGACTGACAAAAAAGACTTGAGGATTTAATTATAGATAAAGGTATTAGAATTATTAACCATAGTTACGGAAGTGGTCTTAATTTAAGAGAAAAACTTTACGGTGAAGAAAGTTATATAGTTGATTATCTTTCTCGAAAATATGGTGTTGTAAATGTATTTTCTGCTGGAAATGGTAATGATGGCAGAGGAATGAATTGAATAAATAAATATTCATTATCTTACAATTCAATTGTTGTAGGTGCATTAAATAAGAATTTAGAAGCAAATATAAAAGACAACCGAATTGCATCATACTCGAATATATTAATTGACCCAAGTAATGGTGATGTTGCAAAACCATTTATAACTGCACCTGGAACGTTTGAATTATATGAAGAAAAAAATGGAACAAGTTTTTCTGCACCAGTTATAACTGGATTATTATCTACATTATTAAGAGAGAAAAAATTAATATTAGATAAAGATGAAACTAGAATACCTGCTTTAAAAAGTATCCTTAGTGCTTCTGCTATATCAACAAACGATCCGAAACAACTCAATAAATCTAATGGTTTTAGCAATTTATATGGATCAGGTATACCTGACTTTGAAAATATGAAAATAGCCGCAGATAATTTAAGTATATTAAAGATCAATTCATCCGATACTAATGATATTCTTAAAAGATCAAATTCGATTTATTTAAATTCAGGCCAAATATTAAAAGCATCGTTATCATGAATGTTTAATGCAGGTTTATTAAAGAATCTTGAAAATAAACCAAAATACAATTCAAATGTAAATTGATGGTGATTTTTAGGTCCAATCGGTGGTTTAATAGCTAACAAAGTAGAGTCAGATCGTGTAAAAAGAGAGACATCAGAATGAGAAAAAACCCACCACAAATCAGATTGATTAAAAACAGATGAAGTATTAAAAAAACAAAAAATGAAATTTTCAGATTATGATTTTATCTTAGAAAAGTATGAGTATAATAAAGGTTGAGTTGAAGTTGCAAGATCTGAATCTTCAACATCTAATGATGAATTAATTGAATATAAATCAGATGGTTCAGGAGAATATAGATTAGTAGTAAGGAAATATAAATCAGCTTTATTTGATAACTCAGTGGATGATATTTTAGCATATACATATGTTGTTCAAAAATAAACTATTTAAATTTATTTTCGGTACTACACCTATTATTACTATTATTGCATCTGCATGTTCAACTTCAAAACACGATAATAAAAATTCAGAAACTCAACAAACCGAACGTAACCTTGGATATTCAATAAATTTACTAAGATTAAAACAACAATCACAAGATATTAAACTAAATAATTCACAAATTTTTGACCAATTTATTCCTTACAAAAAAGATCAATGAAGTGCTGTTAATTATTTTAATCAACCACTTTTAATTAAAACAAAAGATGAGTTTATTAAGAATGTTGTAGGTAAGGTTAATGAACTTTACCAAAAATATAACTTAAATAAATCTATGAGTGATGAAGAAATAACAAAAACATTTGAAGATGATTTTTTAGATGCTAAAAACATAGATGATATATTAAAAACACAAAATATTTTAATTTATGAGCAAACCCCGTATCAAATCCCATCTTATCTAGATTATCTTGTTTATGATGCGGAAAATGATATGGGGAAAATCAAAATTTTTAAAATTCTACCTGGTTATTATTTAGATGTTAAACACCTTTATATTTATTATACAAGAAAGATATTTACAATCTTTAAGTTACCTAAAAACAAGGATTATGAAATTAAAGAATTTCCTAATGACCAAATAGATCAGTATATTAACAATTTATCTAATGAATTGCATTACAAAAAAGACGATTTTATTCTAGGGGACAAACAAATTGACATAAAGTTACTTATAAATAAAGCGCAAATTAGGCAAGATATAATATATAAACCTGTAGAATTTTTAGGTGAGTTAACAAATGATATACTTGCTCTAATACCATCAACTACTGAGTATCTGAAAATAACTAATGAATCAGAATTTAACAATCAGTTTTTAGACAATATATATAATATTTCACAAAACTTACATCTTAATCTGTCTAAACAAGAAATTAAAAATATTTTTCAATCTCAATATTTAAAAGCAAAAGACCTTTCAGATATACTTACTAATAATAATTTATATATTCGTATTATAAAAGAAAAAGGTAATATATATCATTTTACTTATCCGTATCAAACAATTAAATATGATATTAATAGCAGAAATAAGGAAATGACATTAGCTAAAATATCAGAAAGAGTGTTTGAATTTAATTCAAGAAGAAGTGATGATCAAAATAAGGAAGCAAGTGATGTTAAAGTAAATCTCATTTTAGAAGTTTTTCAAGCACCAAATGATTATAGTATTAAATTTAAAGGTGTGTTAAATTTTAAAGAAACTAATGACTTTTTGGTAAAGCAAAGATAAAATAACAAGAAAACCTTGTTATTTTAAATTTCATCATCTTCGCCATAGTCATCAGCGGAGCAAACATCAACAAAAATTTCTTATCTCAAATAATTAAGCATTTTTTGTGTTTTTTTGTTATTTTTAATGATTCCTGCTTTATTATCTCCTTTGCATTGTCTATTTTCATTTTTAGTGTTTGTGAAACTAATCCTGATTTTCTAAAACAAAACATTTTTTGTCAGCAAATGATCTAGGTATGATGAATTAACATCTGATAATTTATAGTTAAAAAGAATAAAAACAGGAAGCGAAATTTTCTTGGTTTTTTTAACGAATATAAAAAATTTTGTAATTTTACTTTTTATGCTAATATAATTATAGATAAGGTTAAAAAAGGATGAAAATCTTATATGGTATTTAATTGTTTTGTTATAAGAAAAAATGCCTTATCAATTTAAAATTAAAAAAGGAGCATAATGAAACATAAAAGAAAGTTCTTATGTGTACTAGGTATAGCATCTACTGTTGTTTTTCCTATAACCATTGTATCAACACCAAGGAATGTAACTAATGTTCAATGATATGAAAATTCAACAAATCCAAAACTACAAATAAGAGAATCTTTTGCTAGAAATTATAGTATTAATTCTTCAACACCACAACCTGATAATCATTTTGAATTAAAGGTTCTATTAAATCATAATTACAAAAATCAAAATCAAATCAATGATGAAGATTTTATAAAAACAGAAAATCAAAAATTTCTTGAGCATATGAAAATGTTGAAAATAGATTTTTTAAATTCTGTTATTAGCAGAATATCACCTATTGTATGATTTTATTTCAAAAGCGAAACAGATCGCAAAGAATTTATTTCAAAAATAAAGGATAACAAACAAGTAAATAGATTTATATTGTATAAAAATAATCCAGAATCAAATATGATGCTGATGACAAAATTTAGTGAAATTGATACTAGAATATTAGGTGGTGGATCTTATTATAATCACCATAATTATGATATTAAGAATATAAATGATGTTTATAAAACCGTTAATTTTCTAAAACAAAACGAAAAAGATCTTAATAGTCATGGTGGATATAATTTAAATAAAATAGGTATTTTGGAAGCAAATAGAGCACTACAAAAATGAAAAACTAATAATTTCGACAAAAACAAAGTTGAAATACTTAACGAATATAATGTGAACAATGATCATGGTTTAATTTCGACAATAATAGCAGCAGGAAAAGAAGGTTTTGACAAAAAAGCTAGCATATATTTTTCATCATTTTATAATACAAATTCTGATTGACAAACAAGATTAGAAGAAATGGTAATTGACAAAAAAATAAAAATCATAAATCACAGTTACGGAAGTTTTAATGAAGAAAAATATAAGTATTATGATGAAGAAAGTTATATTCTTGATTATTTATCAAGAAAATATGGTGTATTGAATGTAATTTCAGCTGGAAATGGAAATGATAATCAGAAAATGATGAAGTGAATAAATCAATTTGGTTTATCATATAATTCAATAGTTGTTGGTGCACTAGATAAAAATTTAAACGATAACATAAAAGATAATAAAATAGCATCATATTCTAATGTTTTAATTGATTCGAGTCACGGTGATATAGCTAAGCCTTTTATAGCTGCACCAGGCTCATATACATTAGCTAACGGACAAACCTGACAAGGAACAAGTTTTTCATTCATCTCCTGTTGTTGCGGGTATGCTATCAACATTATTACGAGAAAAACCTTTATTAGACAATGATTTATATAGAATACCAGCATTAAAAAGCATCCTTAGTGCATCTGCTGTTTCAACAAATGATAGTGATCAAAAAATAAAGACTAGCGGTTTTTCAAATAAATATGGAGCCGGAATTCCTGATTATGAAAATATGATAAAAGCATCAAATCATATTAATTATGCAACAGTTAAATATAATAATTCAGCTGGTGTAATAAAATCTACTAATTCTTTTTTTACTTCAAAAGGAAAAACAATAAAAGCATCTTTATCATGGATGTTTAATGCAGGTTTATTAAAAAACAAAGAAAATCAACCAGCATATAATCCTAATGTTAATTGATGATGATTTTTAGGACCTATTGGTGGAATAGTTGCTAATTCTATTGAAGTTGACAGATTAAATAAGGAAAGTGAAAAATGAAGCATTGAGCATCGTTCTAATGATTGATTAAAACATAAAGTGGTATTGAATAGACAATCAGAAAAGTTTTCTGATTATGATTTGTATTTAGAAAAATATGATAAAATTCAAGGTTGAATAACAGTAGCATCTTCTAAGTCTATTTCATCAAATGATGAATTAATAGAATATCATACAACAGAAGATGGTGAATATAGATTAGTAGTGAAGAAATGAAAATCAGCTTTGTTTGAAAATTCTGTTGATGATGTTTTAGCGTTTACATATGTCATTCAAGAGTAAATTATTAAAATCACTACTTATCTCTACACCAATATTCACTGCTATTGCAGTTTCATGTTCAAATAAAAAAGATTATTCAGAAACTGTTTCTACTGATACACCATATTTAATGGATTTGCTACGACTTAAGCAAGTTCAACAAGGAATTGTTATGAATAATTCTGAGCTTTTTGATCAATTTATAGATAAAAATAAGATTTCAACTACTCCGATTTATTTTAGCAAGCCTACATTAATTAAATCTAAATCCGAATTTAATGATACTGTTATAAATGTTATCAATCAAACATACCAAAAATTTCATATGCAAAAATTATTGTCGGACAATGATATTTTGCAAATTTTTGAAAAAGATTTTTTAAATAACCAAAGCTTAGAAAATGTATTAAATGATAATAATATCCTTATATATCAAGATGGTGATTTATTTGGCACTGAATATTTAGAATATCTAATTTTTGATCATATCAGCAGCAACAAAGTAAGTATACTAAAAACAACTACAGGTATGGATTTACCTGTTTGAACTGCTCTTTCACCTTACTTACCTATATTTACTGTGTTAAAAATACCAAAAAACAAAGATTACACAATAACTGAACTTGATAAAACACAACAAAAAGTGTTAAAAAAAAGATTGTATTATGAACTTAATTATAAATTTACAGATTTTATAGTTCGTGAATCGTTTGAAAGTTTAACAAATCTGATAAATAATATTCAGATAAAACAAAGTATAAATTCTAAAAAAATATTATTTTTAGGAGATTTAACAAATCGATCATTATCTAATATCGAGCAAACAAAGCAGCCATTGATAATTAACACAACAGAAGAATTTAATCAAAAAATTCTTCTACCACTATTAAATACAGCAAAAGAACAGTCATCTAATTTAACTCCATTAAATATAAAAAATAATTTTGAAGAATTATTTTTATCTGGGAAGAAAATAGAGAATGTTTTGAGAAAAAATAAACTCATAGTTCATATAAGTAAATCACTTGGTCAAATATTAAACTGAAATTTTCCTAATCATCTAGTGATAAATAAGGAGAAGAATAATAAAGTCCATATTTCATATGTAAGTCAACGAACCTTTAATTTCAATTTTTCAAAATATGATTTTTTTAGTATACCAAATGCTTCTGAACAAAAGGTAAGTCTAGTTTATGAAGTATTTTTTGTTCCAAAAGATAATGAAGTGCTATTTGATGGAGAAATGAATTATAAACAAGCAAATGATTTCCTAGTTTTACAAAAAAAATATTAATGTTAGAATAAATTAATCAAATATTTGATTTAAAAATTCTAAAAAATATAAAAATAAATATTGATAAACATAAAGAATTGCGAAAAAGATTAATATAATTGGTTATTAATCTTTTAGTCCAACTCCAAGATAAAATAACAAGAAAACCTTGTTATTTTAAATTTCATCATCTTCGTCATGATCATCATCTGCACAAACATCACCAAAAATTTCTTGCTTTAAATCATCAAGCATTTGTTTTTGTTTTTTGTTGTTTTTTATTATCTGTGTTTTGTTTTCGATATGGCAAAGTTGTGTATCTGATTTAGAATTAGTAAAATTAATTTTACATTCTTTTATCCTTTCATCAGCTGTTTCTTCGGTAAATATAATTGTAGGAATAATAATTGGTTTACGACGTTTTTCTTTATAAAACAAATTAGATAATCTATCGATAATAACTTTTTCTAAATCCTTGGTGGTTCAATTATTCGAGTTTTTGATTTGATGTAAGATTGCTCCGTGACTAATACGTCGAGCTTCATCTACTAATTCTTTGGATGTTTTAACAAAGAAACTTCCACGAGTGATAATATTAGGTCTACCAATAATCATATTTTTTTCTTTATCTATTAAAAATACTATATTTACAAAACCAGATTCTTTCAGCATCTCCCTTTGTTTAATAATATTTGCATTAATTGTTAATACTTTATTACCATCAATATAAACTGGTCCAAAATCAACTTTCTCATTGGTTTTATAGATATTTTGATTCAACATATGATATACATCACCTTTTTCTAAAATCAAAACATTCTTTGGATTTATACCATTTGATATGGCTGTTTTTCCATGTGCAACACACATTCGGTATTCACCATGATAAGGAAGAAAGTATTTGGGTTTAGTTAGTCTAAAAATTTTGTCATGCTCTCATTGATATGCATGACCAGACGTATGTAAATAACCATCAATACCATTTTCTTTGATTATTGCTCCTAGTTTATAAAGTCGGTTAATAAGTAATTCTACAACCATACGATTTCCAGGAATTGGACTTGAGGAAAATATAATTACATCACCTTTGGTTATTTTTATAGTAGCATGTTTACCATAACTCATCCTTGATAAAGCTGCTAATTGTTCTCCTTGTGATCCGGTGGTTAAAATTAGTAAATCCTTATTAGGTGTGCTTGCAAGTTGTTTTTTATCGATTAAAACATCATCGCTAACATTTATATAACCTAACTTGCGGCCAATTTTCACTCCTTGTATCATTGATCTTCCAAATGTAATGACCTTTCTACCTAACTTTTGAGCTAGTTCGATAATAACTTTAACTCTTGTAAGGTTTGATGCAAAAGTTGTAACAACAATTTTGTGTTTTGCATCAGTAATAATACGTTCAATGTCAGTCAAAATATCACTTTCACTTGGTGAGTGATTAGGACGCATTGCATTAGTAGAATCGGATAAAAGTGCTGTAAGTCCTTGTTTTCCGATTTCATCGAGGCGGGCAAAATCTGTGTAATTACCAATTGGAGTATAATCAAAACGAAAATCTCCAGTACACATTATTGAACCATTTGGAGTTGTAATTCTGATACCAAAAGCATCTGGAATTGAGTGTTGTGCAGTTCAAAAATCAACTTTACAATTATTATCAAAGTAATGTACATCTGATTTATTTATCTCGATAAATTCGATATTTTTATTAATTTTATGTTCATCAAATTTTAATTTTAAATATTGAATTGCAATTCTTGGGGCAAAGATTTTTTTAATATTAACTTGTTTTGCTAAATATACAACTCCACCAATATGATCTTCATGCCCATGAGTGATAAAAACACCTTCAATTATTTTATTAGATTGCTTTAAATATTCATATCTAGGTACAATCCCTTTGATACCAGTATTATAAGTATCAGCGAATTTAATTCCTGAATCAATGATAAAAATATGATTTAAATGTTCTATTATAAGGGTAGATTTACCTATTTCAAGTAAACCACCTAAACCTAAAATTTTAGTAGGAATAGTATTGTTCATTTATGCTCCTGCATTAATTTGATAAGTTATTTTTAAGGAAATATTATAATTTTGTAAATAAGAATAATAATTATTAATATTTATATCATAAGATTTATAAAATAAAAGTAATTAGACTAAAAATATCAAAAATTTAGTGAATTTATATCAAATGATATAATTATAAAAACAAAAAGATTAAGGAAGAATATGATAGGTATAATTTATTCGATGATTTGATTTCTGATACCTTATAACAAATTTGTATCAGATTATATTAGTTTTAGTTTATATCGACTTAAGAATGCTAAAGCAAAGATTGATAACAAAGTTTTTGATTTCTTGTATCAAAGAATTAAATTATATATTAAAATTCTAATTTTTATAACAATAATCAGTGTAATTTCGTTTATTTCTATTTTGCTCTTATTTATACTGTTAAAACAAAAGATTAACACAAATTCATACGATACTTTTAATGCAGTTATGATAACTTTATTGGTGCTTTTTGGAATTGATTTGTTTTTATACACGAATTCATTTTTTACCTTTAAAAGAATGCAAAAAGACTTAAAAAAATATCGTGATTATAATAATAAATTAGGAAAGAGCAATCTTTTATATCATAAAATACTAGATAAAAGAGAGAACACACAACTTAATTTCCGAAGCAACGGAATATTTGTTTATGCAAAAGATTATGATATGCAGCAGAAAAAGTCAGATTATTTTTACAAGATACCATTATCTAGGCATTTTCATTATCCAGCCAAAATATTAACAAAAATCAAAGATATTCAAACCCGAAATTATGTGTTTATTTCACAAGATTATAAAACTTTATTTTATAAAAACCAACCCGTTGTCTCAGGGATGTTTTACGATTTATATCAAGATACATTAAAATACTAACTATAATTATCTTCCAGTTGTATTTTTACAACTGTAATATAGTTAAAAAAGTAAAAGTTAATGTTTTTGAAAGAATCTATTAAGTATAAATTTCATTAGATAAAAAACATAATTTTTTATTTCTATTTATAATCTTTTTTAATATAATTAAAAAGCTTTCAATTATTAAGATAATTTTTATTAAAAAAAACCACAAAGGAGGAAAACCATGGCTATTGTACCAAAACGTAAAACATCTAAACAACGTAAACACAAAAGACAAACACACAGTGCTTTAACATTACCTAATTTAGTAAAATGCAGTAACTGTTCAGAAGCAATTGAACAACATGTTGTATGCTGAAATTGTGGTTTTTACAAAGGTGTAAAAGTTAAACACTATGTTGCACAAAGTGACAGAATTCAGAAATAGTAGCATTTGCTATTTTTTTTCGCCTTTTTTAGTTTGTAATTAGTTCTTTTTTTATATATATTGTGGAGGAAAAAATGATACTTTATAAAATTGGTGAAATAGTTCACAAAAATAAAAATAACTTGATATTTGAAAACAAAGGAGATGGCTACATTGTAACTGTTCCAAGTATAAATCGCTTTGAATTAGGACAAAAATTGAAAATATACATTTATGAACATTCAACAGATTATCTACATAATTTCTATGGGTTTAAGGAATTTAAAGAAAGAATCCTATTTATGGATTTACTAAATGTAGATAAAGTAGGACCAAAAGTAGCGATTATCATCTTAGATAAAGGTTGAGAATTAATAGCAAATGCAATTGCACAAAATAATTGAGAAGAAATTGCAAAATGTCAATTTGTAAGTGAAAAAACAGCACGACTTATATGCTTAGAATTAGGTGATAAATGAAGAAAAATGGTTGATAAAAGCATTCAAACTAATTCTGAATCAACTGCAATGATTAATGAATTATCAAACACATTATCAACATTAGGATTCAAGAAAAAACAAATTGATTATGCGCTTTTAAATATTACTGAGAAAAAAGACTTTGATAAGATGCTTGAAGAAAGCATTGGTTTAATTACTGGAAATAAAGATGGAGAAATTAGAGCTTAGACCTCAAAATTTTGATGATTTTATAGGACAAAATCATTTAAAAAATACACTAAAAACAATTATAGAAAGTTCAAAACTCCAAGACAAAGTACTTCCACATATACTTTTTTATGGTTCACCCGGTATGGGTAAAACAACATTAGCTACAATTATAGCAAATGAATATGGCAAAAGCATTCATTATGTTCAGGGAGCAAATATTGAGAAGAAATCTGATTTAATCAGTATGCTTTCTGTAATTAACGAAGGAGATATATTATTTATTGATGAAATCCATAGTATTAATAAAGCAGTGATTGAATTTTTATATAATGCAATGGAAGATTTTGTTTTTGACTTAATCATAGGTGTAGATGGTAATTCTCGATCGATGCGTATGAAGATAAAACCATTCACTTTGATTGGAGCAACTACTAAAATTAATGAAATAATCCAACCACTTAAGGATCGTTTTGGCTATATTGGTAGAATTATTAATTACACAAAAGATGATATTATACGAATTCTTGAGAATACATGTACCAAATTGAATATAAAAGTTGCAACTGAAATTTTAGAAATTTTATGTGAATATTCAAGGTTAACACCTAGAATTGCAAATCACATCATTCAACGTGTTCACGATTTTGCTATCTCTCATAATAATGGTATTATTGATAAAAAGATTACTAAGAAAACTTTAAGAAGTTTGGAAATTTATAAATACGGATTAACAAACGAACATATTCAGTATTTAGAAATTCTAAAGGATGGTTTTGATCAAAATAGTGTGTCATTAAACACTATTTCAGGTCTAACTATTCGAGAAAAAGGCGATATCCTAACTGAAATTGAACCGATTTTGCTTTATCTTAATTTAATTGAAAAAAGTTCACGAGGAAGGAGAATTACATCTAAAGGGATTGATTACTTAATTTCACAAAAAATATTATAACAAATACTAAATCTTACTAAAAAAAACCATAAATTGTGGTATATTATATTTATGAATAATATGAAAAAATTATTATTTTCAAACAAATTTTTTAGATCCATAATAAGTATTTTTATGCTCATTTCTGCAATTATTACGATTGTGTTTGGTAGCATTTTTTATATTGGTAAATCATCGAACACATCCATAGATTACACTAATGGGATTAAAACTGTTATATCGGTGAAATATAATGGTAATTTAGCAAATGCTTCTGAAACAGAGAAAGTTAATCTAGATATTGCAAAGAGAATTAGTGGTAGCAATGTTACAACATTATCCGATGGTTATTTGTTGGTAAATAAAAGCGGAAATTTTAACGATGATGAAAAATCAAAATTTGAACATCAATTGGTAGATAAACCAAGTTTATTAATTACGGATTCTGATTTAAGACCATTATTCTTAGAAGGTAAATATAATTCTAATCTTAGTTTAGATACTGCTGATTATGATAAATTATTCCCACCATTTAAAAAAGATGGTGCTAGTTATACACCTTCAAATTTTGATAATTCAAACTTTATATCTATTGCTGTTTCAGAAAATTCAGAATGGGCACAAGCAACTGAGGGTGTATTAAGATCGAAAGATAAACATATGCTTTTTTGACTTAATTATAAGGATTTAGAATTAATTGCAAAAAATGATGCATCAGGTTGACAAAAAGCAAACAAAAATCTTTGAAATTATGTACATGTTAATGAACGTGTTAGGGAACCAAATGCACAAAAAGATAACTTGATTAAAGAAAACCTTAAAAAATATTTTATCGGTAGTTTATTGATTAATCAAAACGGACAACCAATTCGTCTATCAAATAATTATACAAATAATCAAGCTACAGATTTGGCAAATGAGATTAATTTTGCACTTGATGATTATAAATTAGATCTTGTTTCAAGTGTATATGCTCATCAAGAAATTGATAATTCTACAATGTTTTATACAATGATTGCTGCAATTACTATTTTTGTAGTTCTTTCTATCTTTATGATAGTTAATTATGGTATTTTAGGAGCATTAAACACTATTTCTGCAGCGTTATATATTTTCCTAACATTATTAATCCTTACAGCATTACGAGGGGAATATTCACCATACACCTTTATTTTTGTTATTTCTAGTTATTGATTCTTTTTGGATACTAGTATTTTACTTTTTGATCGAATGAAGCATCGGATAAAAAAAGGAGATACTCAGAAAAAAGCAATCAAAAATTCATATCGCGATTCAGTTAGGTCGATTGTTGATACGAATATTTTAATCCTAATACTTGGTATATTTACCTATTTCCTTGGACAAAACACATTTAATATTGCTTCGGTAATATATGTAATCGCTTCAGTCTTTTTAGTTTTTGTTGTTTTAATATTTAATAAATATACTCTTGAATTTATAATAAATAATGGTTTTGAAAAAAAGAATTGAATTTATGGAATTTATCGAAAAACAGACACATTACCTAAATCAAACTTTTCAAAAGTTAATTGAATAAAAACATCTAATTACTTAATTATTTTTATTTTCATTATAATAGTAGTTGGATTAATTGTTTTTATTGCTTTATCTACAGTTTATAAAAATACATTAGCATCATTTAGCATTGATACAAATGCAGGTCGTGGAACAATGTTTTTTATTACTGATAATTATAATAATTCGCATTTAGGTTTATCCAACTCAATTGCAAAAGAATTAGTAAATAAACTAAATGAAAATTCAGAACTGAAATCTTATAACATAGTATATAACATAGCAAGAAATTCAAATTATGATTACTATAGCATCATTGCAACATCTAAGCAAAATTTATCGGGTCAAGAAATTATCCAGATTCAAAAAATAATAAAAGGTGCAACCGATGTAAGTTTAAAAATTGATTTTATCAAACTTTCTAACAAAGAACTCAGCAAATCATTAGTTATTTCAATTATTTTATTTGCTATTTTCTCTGCATTAATTGTAATTTACTATATTATCCGAATAGGTATTACATATGCTGTAGCAGGTTTATTAGGATTTATCTTATTGTTTTTAAGTCTATATGCAATTTTATTCATTACTAGAGTACCATTAAATAATTATGTTCTAGTAGCATTCTTAATCTTGGAATCAATATATATTTATATTACAACTACTTTATTTGCCAACATCAAAGAAGTAATACGACATAGATACCATCAACACAGTTTGTCAAAAACGGATGTTAAATTAGTTATAAACGATGTAATTAGCAAATCGATTACTAAGTTTATTTATCTGCTCATAATAATAATGATCACTTTAATCATTTTAATAGCTCTTAATAAAACAACAAACCTATGATTTGGTGTCTTTATGTTGCTTGGATTATTAATATTACTTATATCAAGTTTATTTGTTACAACAAGATTTTTTGTATTCTTTGAACAAATACATCAAAGAATTAAAATCAATCGTGATGCAAGTGGTTATTGAGAAGTTAATAAAACAGAAGAGCAAGTCTTCAACGGGATTAACGATTATAAATAAAAATGACTTTTCACAGTTTGAAAGGTCATTTTTAATGAATTTATGCATAAATATGATAAAATTAATGTTATAGTAAATAAGGAGTTCAAATGAAACTTTCATTGATTTCGCTTGATAATAAATATAAAAAAGATGTTAAAAAATATTTAAAAGATTTAGTTGAACAAGATAACCAGGATTTTGAGGTTATTTTATGCCTTAATCATAGCAATGAAGAAGCACAAGTTATGAAGGTAATTAGTGAATATTACGACTTCTTTAAAGAACGCTTAATTGTTATATATAACAGTAAAATTAATTCATATCAGTATAACTTACTTAGTGCTTTTAAACTCGCTAATGGCGATTTTATCGCTGTAATAAATAGCAAAAGTCATTTAAAGAAAAATTATGTTTCTGAAATAGTCAATCAAGCAAAATTTTATGATGTTGATATATTAGAACTTAAACCAAGAATAATTGGTTCTATTAGTTGAAAACCAAAACTTCGACAACAAATTGATAAGTCTGTTTTAATTAGCAAAAATAAATCAGTAATTGCATATGCTTTCCCTTTTATTTTTAATAAAATTTTCAAAAAACAACTAGTAAAAAAGGTAATAAATTATATTCCTGCAAACAATTATGATACTAAAATGTGTATTGAAATAAATTATATTTTATTATTAGAAGCAAAAACTTATATGTATTTAGATTACAGAATATATCGTGAATATTTTGATTCTGATATTTGATTTAATACCAAATATTTCCTTGGTAGTTTTAATGGAATAGAAAAATGAATGCTAAATAAACCAATTGAAGATAGATGTGCTGAAGAATTTATATATGCTAAATCCTATTTTATTAAGTTGCTTTTAACTGGATTTTTAACTGGTACTTCTTTAATGTATCGTACAATTTTCTTTAATGAAAGAAGTATAATTAAAGAAAAAAGAAGTAAATTTTTACTTGATAAACATTTTGAGTTATTAACGAAGTTAGAAAACCAATTTTGTGCAAATAATTACGATTCATCAAATCCATATATAAGAAAAACATCAACTGAAGCTTCACTGATTTTATCTGATAGCAAGAAACTTCGCAAAATACCTATTTTGTCAGCATTAGAATAATGTATCAAAATGTTAATTTTTTAAGAAGATTTACAATCGATTTAATAAATTTTATTATTTATGCAATAGTTATTTATTTAATCTTTTGAGGATTTTCACATAATTCAGTTATAAAAGAAAAAATAAATGCTTTAAATTACTATTTAGCATTTGTTATCGCAATATTTTGATCAAATTTATATTATTTCTTTTTCCCTTGACTAACAAAAGGAAAAATGTTCGGTGAATATATTTTTAAATGTAAAGTAATTGACACCGACAGTAAAGTATTTAAGATAAAAATGCTCTTAAAGAGAAATATTATTGCTGCATTTTTTATATCATTTATTTTTTTATTTTTTCTTGCGACTATTTATCCATCTGATATAAAAGTTACAGATAAAAAAATCCTACAACTCAATGAAAGTATCAAGAATGATATTGCTATTAAAGTTAGCACTACCTTATTTTCTATACTTGGTTTTACTAAATTTGCTAATTATTTTTTATTAGTTTTTTGAAAAAAAAGACTTTCATTAACTGATTTTTTAACTAACTCAAGAGTGGTTTTTAATAAACAAATTGAAGCAACTTCAAACAATCAATATATATTAGAACCATTTCGCTATCAATGAAGACAAATATATCGTAGTGATCAATTTAACTTACCATAAAGGAAGCATATGAATATAAATAAGAAGATTAATTTGCTTGCTGATCTTAATGAACATCAAGCACAGGCAGTTAAATATTTCGATACCCCTTTACGTATTATAGCAGGAGCCGGAACAGGGAAAACTAAGGTACTTACTCGAAAGGTATCCTATTTAATCAATGCATATGGAATTTCTCCAAGTAAAATCCTAGCTGTAACCTTTACTAACAAGGCTGCACAAGAGATGTCGGGTAGAATTCAAAAATACTGTAATGAAAGCAAAGATAAGCTTAACATTATGACATTTCACTCCTTTTGTGCTGGTATTTTGAAAAAAGAAATTCATTTATTAGGATACAAAAATAATTTTATTATTATCGATGAAGCTGATAAAGAACAAGTTCTAGCAAAAATATACAAAGAATTTGATATTACAACAAATGAAGTAAGTTATAAAAGTGCATTGCAACATATTTCTCACATAAAAAACTTTAATAAAAACATTTCTGATTTATATAAAGAAGAAGGTGAAAAAAGTATTTTAAACAAAATTTATGTACAATATACTAATTATTTAGCGCAAAATGGAGCATTAGATTTTGATGATTTAATTTTACAAACTAATAATTTATTTACATTACGTCCCGATGTTTTAATAAAATATAAGAATAAATATGATTATATTTTAATTGATGAGTTTCAGGATACATCGGTGCTGCAATATCAAATTATTAAGAGTATTATTACACCACATACACATATAACAATTGTAGGTGATCCAGATCAAACTATATATAATTGACGAGGAGCAGATGTTAATTTAATTTTAAATTTTAACAAAGATTTTCCAAATGCTAAAACAGTTGTTTTGGATGTTAATTATCGTTCTACAAAGAAGATTTTAGATGCTGCTAATAAGTTAATTAAGCATAATAAAATTCGTTTTAATAAAGATTTAGTTACTGATAATGAATCGGGAGTAAATATTAAATATATGCATAGTTTCAACGAAGAAGCAGAAGCTCGATGAGTTGTAAATGAGATAAACTTACTTAAAAAAGAGAAAAATCAACTTAAATCGATTGCTATTTTGTATCGTTCTAACTTTTATTCACGTGCTTTTGAACAAATCCTTATTGAAGAAGGAATTCCACATCGGATTATGAATGGGACTAAGTTTTATCAACGTAGTGAGGTCAAAGACACAGTTGCATTTTTAAGAGTAATCTTTAACGGTCATGAGTTATCAATGCAGCGGATTATTAATGTTCCAAATCGTGGTTTAGGTGAAAAAAATCTTCAAATCATTAAACATTTTGTTGATTCAACTAATGAAAACAGTACCTTAACAGCATTGATGAAAAACTGAAGTAGATTTATTAAGGAACATCGTTATGTTTCGGAAAAAATTAAAGGTTTTATCGGTTTAATTGCCAGATATCATAAAGCCTTGATTAAACCAAAAGCAAAAATTGCACAAGTCATTGAGTTTTTCTTAAAAGAAATACAATATTTTAAATTTATTGAAAAAAACAAAAATCTACGCGGAACTGCCGAAGAAAATGTTAATGAATTAATTAACTCAATTGCGATTTGGGAAAAGAAAAATCCAGATAAAACAATTGAAGATTATTTAAATTATATTAATTTCTTATCTGTAAATGATGATTCAGATGGTAATACAAATTTTGTTACTTTGATGACTATCCATTCAGCTAAAGGATTAGAATATGATAACATCTTTTTAGTCGGGCTTACTAAAGGAGTTTTTCCGACTCAAAGATTGTATGATAAAGATAACAAAATCCTTGATGAAGAGATGCTTGAAGAAGAACGCAGATTAGCATATGTTGCTGTAACAAGGGCAAAAAAGAAATTATTTATAAGTTCATCACGAGGCAAAATAATCGGAACAAATTTAGATAAGGAACCATCTCAGTTTGTAAATGAAATAGGAATTAATGTGCAAGATTCGTTGATTGCCGGCTCAAACTACGGATTAGATTTAAGCATTACAAACGAAGATGAAATCAAATCAATTAATTCAAAAATGATTATAGGGGATAAAATTTCGCATACAATGTTCGGTGAAGGTGAAGTAGTTGATTTAGGTGATAACAATGACGCTGTGATAAAATTTAAAGATGGAGAAACGCGAACGTTAAATAAAACCCATCATTCTATTCGGATTTTAAAAGAGAGATAAGATGCTGCTTTGAATTATTTTAGCTATTATTTGTGCAATTTTAATTTTAATTATCATAGTTGTTTTTGCTTTGGCTATTTTTTATCTATATCGCCGAAGTGCATCTGGTGTTATTTTGTTTAAAATTGATTATAACAATAAGCGAGTAATACGATTAAATCCAAGGTTTTATTTTCTATCAACAATTTTTGATTCTAAAAAAAGTGATTTTAAAATGTATAAGTATATACCATTAAAAAAATTTTTAGAATATTTTGATTCAGAGAGTGTAAGCGAGATAGAAGTTATCTTAGAAAATCAAAATAATAATTTTTCGTTGCAAGATTTACAGGTTTTTATAAATAATAAAATTCGTAATGACTTTAGTTTTATTGACAAACTTATTTTTAGATTTGATAGAAATTTTACTCACAAAAAACCTTATCATATGCAAGTTACAAACAACCAAAAAGGTGAATTTTTTTGTCAGATTAAATGAACAAATTTTAGAGAAAACAAACCATTAAATATAATAAATAATTCATATGAAGAAAAAACAAATATAAGACTCGGTTCATATATAGTTTTGGGTTTTGCTTTAAAACCACATACCTTAATTTCAAATCATATAAATGATACAGATTTAAGTAATATTGGTTATTTATTTAATTTTAATATAAAGAAATCATACTTTTTTAATAAAGATGGAATGATTTATTTTCTTATAAAAAAGAATTTTTTAACTAAAATAGAGCATTATATTAATAAAGTAAAAAACATCAATGAATTATCATTATATACACAAATATTACTTGCAGCAACGGTATTTGAACGTAAAATTGATTCGCTAAATCAAATATCAGCAGTAGAAGAAATTTTAAAATTTTCATTATATAACATTATTGCAAAACCAGATTCATACAATGAATTTCTTAATAAAAAACTAATTGAAAAAGATAAAGAGTTTTTGAAATTTAAAACAGATTTATCGCAATATTTATTTATTAATAATAATTTAGATGAAAATTTTAATATTAGCAAACACAAAATATTAAAATATAATTCCAATGATGTCACAAGATTATCAGTAGCAGAATTAAAATGCAAAAATAATTTTGAAAACAATAAAAATTTTATATTATTTAAAAATAACCCTTACTTAAACTTTATTTTCCAACCAAAATGAAATGATTTTTTATCGCAAAAATTGACAAAAAAATCAAAAAATAAGTTATTTAAAATTTCTCAGGAAGTTTTTTTGCAAGATAATTTTTTTATAACACAAGAATCACCAATCCCACTAGTATATAGCGAAAAAAATATATTTGATGTTCCAAAACTTAAACAGAAAATATCGGAAAATTTAAAAAAGCGTATTGCAACAACATTATATGTTAATACAATTGACAAAAATTTATTTAATATAATAAACGATGTTAAATTAAAAGCTATTGTAATAGGAAAGGATATATCAAAAAAAATTCATTTAAACAATAACATCTTCTTAGAAGTGTTTTCATTAGTTACATTAGCAAAGAATCGCAACATTCTTATAATATATGAAGATATTATTAAAAATATTGATACATATATAATGCAAAAAGCAGAAGTAGAATATTTTTATACATCTGAATAACTAATTGTAATCTACCTTTTTCTCCTTTGTAAAGGTGGGAAAAGGTATTTTTTATATATATAACTTGTGAATAAGTATGTTAATAATATTATTATATTTATTTAAAAAATAAATATAATAGAATTTAAATATGAAAAAAAAAATCTATCTACATACAAATACTGAATATTCATTTTTAAATTCTACAATTAGGGTTGCTGATTTGCTGCATTTAAGCAAACTAATGAATCAAGAATATATCACCTTAACTGACTTTCAAAATTTTTATGCTTTGCAGTATTATTGAGAATTTATGGATGAATATGATTTTAAACCTATCATAGGAGTTGAATTAGAACTTATCCAAGGTTTTAGAGTTATTGCTATAGCAAAAAATAATAATGGATTAAATTACTTATATAAAATCGTTACAAATATTTCACAAAGTCAAATCCCTGATTATTATTACCTTGATAATAATGATATTTACTTAATTGATCATGATGAATATGGACATATAGCAAAAGAAATTAATTTAGATTATTATTTAGATAATTTCTATCTTAATTCAAAAAAAGTATTACATCATCAAAGTGTTTATGCTCCAACCAAAAGGATTCTACATTTTGATGACAATGAACTATTACCTATCTTAACTTTTATAGCAGGCAAAAACAAAACAATAAGAGTATATAATGATTATTTTGATGATAATGAATTTGAAGATATTGATGAGATAGTTTATCTAAATATGCTAAAAATAGTTGAATCAATATCAATTAGTAAACCTGATTCAAAAATCAAATTAGCAAAGTTTTCCGAAAATTCCAAAGAAATATTTCAGTCAAAGGTATTAGGTAAACGCTACCAGCAACTAATTAAACATTATGACAAAGAACAAGTTATTCAAAGAATTAAACATGAAGTAAAAGTGATTGATTCGCTTGGATTTATTGATTATTTTTTAATTATTCATGATGCACTCTCTTATGCCCGCGAGCATAAGATAAATATCGGACCAGGTCGAGGTAGTTCATCAGGTTCCTTGGTAGCATATTTATTAGAAATTACATCGATTAATCCACTTGAATTTGACTTACTTTTTGAAAGATTTTTGAATGTCGATCGTGTGTCATTACCTGATATTGATATTGATATTCAAGATAACCGTCGCGATGAAGTATTAAGTTATTTAAAACAAAAATATGGAAGCGAAAATTTTGCATTAATATCGACTTTTCAGACATTGGCTAGTAAAAATTCAATTCGCGATGTTGCTCGTTATTTAATTTCAAAAAATTTAATCAATATCAGCAAAACTGAAATAGATAACATTGCATCAACACTAAGTTTAAATGATAAAAACCTTTTAGATGCTTACGAAAATAATTCAAAATATAGATTACATATTTCTAAATTTCCTTTATTACATCAACTAGCATCAAAAATTGAAGGACTACCACGACAGGTTGGTTTACATGCTGCTGGTGTAGTGGTTGCAAATCAACCAATTAATCAATTAGTAGCAACTCATTATAATGATAATAGTTTTCAACAAATAGAAATGACAATGAATTATTTAGAACGTTTCGGTTTAATTAAGATAGACTTTTTAGGACTAAAAAACCTTACTTTTATACAAGAAATTGAAAACCAACTACCTGAAGAAAACCATTTTGATAATATAATGAATCAATCTTATTCACTTTTTAATGATAAAATAACATTTGATTTATTAAACAAACAATATACTGATGGAATTTTTCAACTTGAATCTCCTAAAATGAGACAAACTATAAAACAAGTGCATGTTGATAGTTTTGATGATATTTATGCAATTATTTCACTATTTAGACCAGGACCTGCAAAATATATACCGATATACGCTAAAAATAAACAGAATATTCACTTAATCGAAAAAGTACATCCGATTTATGATGCTATTGTGAAGCAAACATATGGGATTATAGTATATCAAGAACAAATTATGCAAATAGCTCAAAAATTGACAGGGATGACTTTTTCACAAGCAGACCTTTTACGTCGTGCAATTTCTAAAAAAGATGAGCAAGAGTTACATAAATTAAAAGGTTTATTCTTTGAAGGTGGACTAAAAAATAATATTCCAGAAGAAAAGCTTGAAGAAATTTATAGTAAAATAGAAAGTTTTGCAAATTACGGATTTAACAAAGCTCATGCTGTCGCATATGCATTGATAGCATATAAATTAGCCTATTATAAAACACGCTATCCACAAATTTTTTATCAAGCATTATTATCAGATGCAGGGATGGATTCATCAAATATCAAAAGATATTCAGAAGAGGCTTATATGCAAGGTATTTTAGTTGTAGCTCCTGATATTAATATCTCTAGTGCCTCAGCAGTGTTTTGAAAGGATCGTATTTATCTTTCCTTGCAGATTATCAAAGGTATTGGTTCGGTTGCTGTAACTAAGATTATCAGTGAACGCAGTAATTACGGATATTATCCTGATTTTATAACTGCTATTTTAAGATTAAAAAGGGTAGGTATTGGTGAAGCAGTTATAGATATTTTAATTAAAGCAGGAGTTTTCAGAAGCTTTGGTGGAGTTAAATATTTACTTACTATGATTCCAACTATTAATGAACTTTTTGCCGCCTATCAGATGCAAGTAAAAAGAAGTTCGGAAAATTTAGATGATTTTGATTTTTTATTAACATATATATCAAATGCACAGGTCTCACAAATGATATTTCCATCAGTTACCGAAGATTTAACCGAGCAAGAAGCATATGAAATTAAATATTTAGGGGCCAAATATACAACGGATAATAAAGAATATTTAAAAAAATTAAAAGATGATCATATTCCGTGTCTGATTAATGTTAATGAAGAAGGTTTATGAATCGATGTTGAGATTTTATCAGTTAAAAACGGAAACAATCTTAGACACACAAAGGTAAAAGTTAAAGATATTTCAGCTGTTGTAGAACTGCAAGGTTGAAGTCAAAATATAAAAAATTTATTAAATCGAAAACCAAAAACACGAATTCGAGCATTTGTAAAAAAGCGCAACGGATTTTATAATCTTATCGAATACAAGGAACTAATCAATGACTAAGCAAGAAATTTCATTAGTAATAGATGGAAATTATTTAATTTTTCAATCTTTTTATGCATCATATCGAGGCGATTTAACTAATATTTTAAGAAACGATGAAGGTTTTCCAACTAATGCATTACAACTATTTTTGATGCAAATGATTAAGTTAATTAAACACATAAAACCAAAATACCTTTTCATCGCTTTTGATGCACCAGGAAAAACGAAAAGACACTTGCAATATAGTAAGTATAAATCAGGTCGTGCTTCATCTCCGAATGAGCTATATTTGCAAATTGATAAAATCAAAGAGATTTTAAGTGTGTTAAAATTACCATGATTTCAGCAATTTGGTGATGAAGCAGACGACCTTGTTGCAACTTATGTCACAAAAATACCAGGTAAAAAGTTTATTTTTTCAGCCGATAAAGATTTATTACAATTAGTTAGTTCAGATGTTGAAGTTATATTGAATAAAAAAAATGAATATCTTCATATTAATGAGCAAAATTTTGTTGAATTTTATCATATAAAACCTAATCAAATAGCTACATATAAAGGTTTAAAAGGTGATCCATCGGATAATCTACCTGGAGTATGTGGGATTGGTGATATAACAGCAATTAAGTTAATTAAGGCTTTCAATGACTTTGATAATATCTATAAAAATATCGAAAACAGCAATCTCTTTACCAAATCAATTAAAGAAAAACTTTTAGCAGGCTATAGTGATGGAAAAATGTGCTATGAACTGGCAAAATTAAACACAGATGTAAGTGATTTTGATCTGAATATCCAAAAATATCTGCTCAACATCGATTTAGAAGCTGCAAATGATGTTCTTGATCAACTACAACTTAATACGGTAAAATCATGACTAATAAAACTAAAAAAATAGCAATTGTAGGTAGAATCGCCTCAGGAAAAAGTTATTTTCTTAACACATTAGCTTCCTTGGGCTATAAAACCATAAATATGGATGAATATGTATTAAATATATATCAAAATGATTTAGCCTTTATCAAACTGATACAATGCAGCATCGGAGAGTTTTTAATAAAGGATGGTAGAATATCAAAACAAGTTTTAAAAGATTGATTAGCACTTGATTATAACAATTTTGAAACTCTTGAAAGACTTTTATATCCATATTTAAAAACAAAATTACTACAAGAAACATTTGATTTTGTTGAAATACCAATTTTATTTACTCAAATAACAGATTTTAGTGACCTTTTTGATGAAATTTGAAATATGTCTATATGTCCGAAAAAGCGCAAGGAATTTGTTAATAAGCGCTTTGTGGAAAAGTCATTTTTTGAGTATTTAGATAAAAAAAATAACTATAAATGAACTAAAAACGAATTTTTTAGAAACAAAAGGGTTGTGAATATCCCTATGAGAAGTCGTGATACTAAGCAAAAAATTATGAAAATTCTGCAAAAATATAAATAAGTATTTAAAATTATTCTTACCTGATTATCTAAAAAGGAGTACCAGATGAGTTTAATGCAACATTTGGAATATAATAATTTTGTTATTTCTAAAAATTTTAATATCTCTACAGATGATTTACATAACCTAAGACAATTTTATGGAAGTTTTTTAGGCCCTGAAGGAGTATGTTTATACGAGTATTTACTGGATTTAGCAGGTGGGCAAGATTATAGTGTGGTTGAATATGATTTTTCAACATTAGCAATTTTTATAAATATACACGAATCACAACTTCAATCGGCTCGTGTCCGTTTAGAAGGAGCTGGTTTGATTAATACATATAAAGATAATAAAAAAGCCTTAACAATTTTTGAAATTCAAAAACCACTTACACCTGAAAATATCCAGCGAAATACCTTTTTGACTAATTTAATTGTAAGTAAAATAGGGAAGATAAATTTTGATAAGTTCATAAAATCCAGAAGGCAAAAAATTGTGTCTTCATATGAATTTAATTATGAAGATATTACATCAGATTTTTTTAGTGTTTTTTCAACTGTAAATCAAACAGAATCAGAGCAAATTGAAAGAAAATTAATTATGAATCAAGGCGCTACTTTAATAAGTGATCAAGAAATTAAGGTTTATACTAAAAAACATAACCTTCCTATTCCATTAGAAATAGGAAATGTACAATATTCTAATGCATATGAAGCAATTTTAAAACTTACACCACAGGCTTTTTTTAAACAACTAAGTAATGAAGAAATTTCATCAGCTGATGAAATTTCATTAAAAACATGAACAGATAGAATTCCAGAAAGCAAATGTTTAAACTTAATTATGTATATAGCACGTTTAAAATATAAAAGCGATAAGTGACATAAACACATCTGAACAATGATTTTAGAAATAAGTTCACAAAACTTGTTTAAATTTGAAGATATTGAAAAATATTTAGATGGTAAATTAAAAATTGATAAGAGATACACCCATATTTTTGAGCAAAAAACTGTATTAAAACAAGATTTTCTCACTAGAAAGACTAGTTAATGTTTGATTTTTCAAAACCCAGATCTAATTTTCAAAACCCACATCTTTCTTTAACAAATTTACCATCAAAACAACAAGTTATTAATGAAATTAAACAAAATCCAATATTATCACCTATTTTTAAAACATTAGCATTTACAGAGAATGATATTATTAATTCATATGCCAATTTAATTGACTATGTTCAAGAACAAAATGACCCGAATCGTTTATTTATTACAAATATTAAACGTGGGTATAATGGTCAAATAAATTTTACCAAGACACTTAATCACAAATCACCTTATATAACTGACTATAAATTATTGAATAACATAAAATTTAAATACATTTCTTCACCGATGACATCTGAAAGTTTGTCACATTTACAAATTACCTCAGAATCAGAAAGTGGATTTAAACATATGATGGAAATAAATTCACCATGATTAATTAATGAAAATAAATTTCGTGGGTTTTTCTTATACGGTGATGCAGAAAGTTCACGAAATCTAATGTTATCAGCTTTGACTAACGAATTTGCTTTAATGAATAAAAAAGTTGCCTATTTAAATATTAATAATTTAGATTCATATTCAAAAACTTTCATAAGACGTAATAGCGAAGATATAGTAAGTGAAATTAATGATTTTTTAACCAGTATTTTGTACTTAGATGTAATTATTTTTGACGAACTTGGACTAAAAAAGTTTTCAAATTGATTTTTAGAAACTTTTTTAGAACCTTTATTAACAGAATGTGTAGCGAATAAAAAAATAGTTATTTTCGGTTCTTATTATACCCCTGAATTACTGGATAAACAGTTTTTCAAAGACGGGTATAAAGATGATCGAAACGGATTAACACCGATGGCTAAAAAAATACTAATGCTTATAAATAAACTATCAAACTATCGTTCCTTATGAATTGGTAATAAAAAGGATAAATAATGAAAATTATCTTAGCAGGAACACCTGAATTTGCTGTTAAACCCTTTGAACAAGTGATAAATAACTTTGATGTAGTTGCCATTGTCAGTCAGCCAGATCGTCCAGCATCACGTGGATATAAAGTAAATCCTACACCAGTGAAATTACTTGCAAAAAAATATAATATTCCTTTATATCAACCCCAGAAAATATCGCAAATCTATGAGCAGTTAGCATCATATCAAGTTGATATATTTTTAACTTGTGCTTTCGGTCAATATATCCCAACAAAAATTCTTGATTTACCAAAAATAGCATCTATAAATATTCATGGTTCTTTACTTCCTAAATATCGTGGAGCAGCACCGATTCAATATAGTTTGTTAAATAACGATTCAGAAACAGGAATTTCACTAATATATATGACCAAAGAATTTGATGCAGGAGACATTCTGTTTACATCAAAAATTGCTATCTTACCAAGAGATACATCACAAACAATGTTTGAAAAACTTTCAAATTTAGCTTCTGAAAATATAGTAAAATGACTAAAAGATATAGAGTTGAATAAAATAAATCCTATAAAACAAGATGTATCCAAAGTAGTTTTGTCTCCTAAGTTAAGTAAAGATGATGCACTTTTAACTAGTTATATGAGTAAACAACAAGCATTTAATATCATACGTTGTTTTTCAAGCAATCCGGGTGCATATATAATTTATCAAAATAAACGCTTGAAAGTATATTATGCTTATTTTGAGCCAATTAAGAATGCAATAAAGTTAGATTTTAGTGACGGTTCATTATATGCTAGTGATTATCAATTCGAATCTAAAAGACGGGTAATTTTAAAATAATAAGATATAATTATATAATGAAATACAAGGTCGGTGATATTGTTATAGCAAAAGTGTTTAAAGTAGGTCCACAATATGTTTCATTGCAAACCAAGGATTTTACTAAGTTTTTTATTTATCGCGAAGATATTAGCGATTATAAACCTTGCAAAATTTACGATATATTCAAAATAGGAGATATCGTAAATTTTGTCTGTTTATATTTTAATATAAACAAAAACTATGGATATGGAAGTTATAAAAAAAATCATCCTAATGAATTAAGAACATATGGAAATTATTGATTAAAAGAAACTTCAAAAGGTTTTAGAAACTTAATTAATTATATGAACATACGCATCAAGGAATTTGCAAAACGAGAAAATAACCAGGATGTAAATAAAGATGTCAAAGGTTAAAATAAATACTTTATATAAAGCAAAATATCTACAAAAAGAATTATACATTTTTAACACTAATATTATCAGTAAACTTAAAAGTTTAAATTTTAAAGGTTCACAACACCTAGGATTTGATGATATAGCAATAAATTATAGTGTTAAAGGATTTAATAATATTATTAATTTTTGTAATTTATTATATAAAAATAATATTAAATATTTGCTAGTAATAGCATCAAAACAGACACAATTGATGCTTCAATCAGCACTTGAATTTATTTTTGGTAAATATGATTTTTATTCTGATGTAAAGATAAAATTAATTTTTATTAATAACGAAGATACAAAAGTTAACATTGAATCTAAGATTTATGCATATTTTCATCACTGTGATATAAAACATACAGGAATAATGTTTTTAGATGTATTTGATAACATCAATAAATTAAAAAGTAAATGGCTGGTTGAATTAGTTCTATCAAAATTTAACCAGCATGCAAGTGAATTTTTTGTGCAAAAACTTATTTATTTTATTGGTAAAAAAGAATGGTTTGCTAATTTAGCAAAATATAATATCCCTGATTCTAATATATTGTTTGTCTCATCATCAGTTCATAACCAATTTTCTTTTTTCTCAGAGTTATATTTAGTATTATTAGCTACACAAGGAGTAAATTTAAATAAATTAATTCACGGGTATAAAAACATTTCTGAAAGCATTTATGCAAACGATTCATATTTTAACAAAGCACTAGGTATGTTTTTACATTTAGTTAATTTTTATAATGAAAACAACACAAAAAAAGATATTTCATTAAATATCTTTGTTGGTTATGATGATTTTTTAGAAAATTTATCAAAGGTGTTTGCTTACCATTTTAATATGCTTACAGTAAGAAAAAAAGTTTTTAATGATAGTTGTGTTTTTTCTCGGGATATTTCTAGCATAGGTCAATCTATTTTATCAAACGGTTTACCAAAAACCTTATTTTATTTTGTATTTAAACGTAAATATTTTGATTATCAATTATCTTCAAATATTGATTTTGATGATTTATTATCAAATCTTTCTAATTTTACCTTACATGCCTTTAAAAATACCAGTCTTAATTCTTTTAATAACTATTTTATTTCATATATTGATGATTCTAAATCTGTTGAGATAGAAATAGCTAATAACGATGAAGAAGCATTAGGAGAACTAATTGGTTTGTTATATTGAAGCAAAATATTATATGCAATTTATTATGATTTAGATTTATTTACATAAAAAGTTGGTAACACCAACTTTTTGTCTTAAAAGAAAAATTTTGTTGCTAATTTTATATAAATATATCCAGAAAATAACGAGAATAATTGTGCTATAAATAATGGAATGTTTATTATATAAATTCAGTAATATAAATAACTATGATAATATGAAATATTAGGTATAAATTGCATAATAATTACAAATAAAAGTAATATAGGTATAGCAAAACTCATTAATAAAGTCTTTAGTTTACCTCAAAAGTTTGCTGAAATTTCCTGATTATTTTTTATCAATAACCCACGACATCCATCAACAATTATGTCACGTAATATGAATAATACTGTTGACCAAATTGGCGTATAAGAAATAACAGAAAGATAAATTAAAACAGAAGTTGTCATTATTTTATCAGCCAGAGGATCTCATAACTTACCAAAAGCAGTAATAATACGGTTTTTACGTGCTATTTTACCATCATAATAATCAGTAATCATCGCAGTGATAAAGATAATAAAAATAAGGATGTTAAAAATTAAATACATAATAGCTAAAAGCGAATTAGTTTGATTTAAAATATCTTTATTTGCAAAGAAAATCGTTGCATTAATACTAATAAGGATAATAATTGGTATAACTAAAATAATTCTTATTAAAGTAAGTTTATTAGGAACATTTAATGATTTAATTCATTGCATTACGTTTTTCTAACAATCTTTCTTTATATTTTTCTTCAAAAGCAGATTCGATTTGTTCAGGTGTTTTTAAATCATCTACATTTGTTCGTGCAGCTTCCGTTGCTATTTTTTGTGCTTCTGGTACATATTTTTTAAAGTCAGCAAGCAGAATACTAAATTTCTTTTCTCAAAGATTAGAATTTAAATCTCTTAGCATCTGTATTTCTTGCACTTCTTTTTGAAATTTAGGATTTTGAATAATAAAATTTTTAAATTCATATTCATCTAAGATATCATTAAGAAGGCTTTTTGTAGCCATATTGATATGTGACATTTTGTATTCACCAATACTTACAACAAAATTTTCATGTGTTTGGTGATTTAAATCAATCAATTTATTTAACTTAACAGTAGTCTCATACCAATATAACTTCGAATTTCGTTCATATTCAGCAGCAGCAGCCTTTGTTCTTTTGTTTTCAACCTTAGTTTTAATTGATTGATAAACAAAATAACCTATTAGTGCAAGAATAACTACACCAAAAATAACTCAAATAATAATCCCAGTACCACCAAACGGAGAAGCAGTGGTATTAGTTGTAACTGAGCCTTGGTTTGCAGTCGGGGTTTCTTCAAACCTAATAATATTCATATATCTCCTTATTTTCTTTTAATTTGTAATCTTCATTTAAATGTTTTTTCAAGTCGACAACCTAAAGCGATTTGAGTTTTCAATTCTTCAATGTTTGGAGCTTTCTCTAGCTCACCTTTACTTAAGCGCATAATTATATCGATAAGCATTGCATTTATTAAGTTTTTACTAATCACTTCTTTGTTTTCAGGTTTTTCATATATTACGAATCCACCATCAGAAAGTCTTTCGTGAATAGCAACTTGAGTACCAGATACAAGTTGATTCATCTCCTTTTTTATTTCTTTTAATTCATCATTAATTTCGTTATAGCGTTCTGCTAATAACTTTAATTTTTCAATATCTACTGTATTATCCATAATTAAACTCCTAGATTTGGTAAGTTAATAGGTCTATAAATATTCATATTTTGAATTATCGGGATGCCGATGTCTAATAATTCTTTGCTATGATGTTCGTTGTGTGATTTTGATGATATGATACCAACTTTTCAGGCAAATCATAAAACAAATAAATTCAGTCCAAAGAAAACCAAGGTTGATAAAGCATCAGAAAGAGTGGTTAAAATAGGTGCTGACATAACAGCAGGATCTTTTTTGAAACGTATTGCTAAAAGTGGAATAGTAGTTCCTAAAAACTTAGCAAAAATTACTACAAATCATAAAGATAAAGAACTAGCAATAATGATAAATGATAATGTTGCTCAGTCACCAATTTCATCTTTAAATTTTGGTGAAGCACTGTAAATACCATAATAAACATATAGACGCATAACATTTACCGTAAACATTATTGCACCAATTATCAAACCTACATTAAGTTCTTTGAAAATTACCTTTCGATATTCTTTTTTAGTAAAGTCACCTAATGCAGCAGCTCTGGTAATTGTTGTTGACGATTGTGAACCGGCATTTCCGGCGGCACCTGAGATAATAGGAATAAGTGAAACTATAATCGCTGTTGATACTGTAATACCAAGTCCTTTTATGACATTTTCAGAAAGATTTGTAAATTCTTGAATAATAAATTGTGATGCAGTTGCAGATAGCATAAGGATAATAAGTCATAAAACACGGGATTTGATAATTTTCAAAATTGATGTTTTTAAATAACTTTCTTCTGCTGCATCAGCATTAATACCAGCCATTTTATAAATATCCTCAGTTGCTTCATCTTGAATAATATCGATAACATCATCGGAAGTGATCATCCCGATAAGTCGGTTATCACTCGTTACAACTGGTAAAGTTGCTTTATCATGGTTTGAAAAAACCTGTGCTGCAAATTCTTTATCATCAGTAGGTTTAACACTTGCAACAGCATTATATATATCTTCAAGCAAGACATCTTCATCGGAAAAAACAAGTTCTTCTAATGTTACATCACCTAATAAAAAACCATGTGGATCAGTTATGTAAAAATTATAACCCATTAAAATATTTTGATTATAATCTCTTTTAATTTTAGCAATCGCTTTTTTACAAGTTCAATTGGATTTAAGGATTGAAATATCCACGCTCATGTAACTTCCGACTTGATCATCATTGAAAGAAAGAATTTGATTAATTTTTTCTCTTTTTTCCTTAGGTGTCTGTGAAAGAATTTTGCGAGTTAAATTTGCTGGTAATTCTTCTAAAATGTCTGCTAATTCATCAGTTTCGATTTCTTGTAAAACTTTTTGTCCTAAGTCATCAGTAAATAAATTAACAAGTTTAATTTTTACATCATCATCTAAGTATGAAAAAACCTCAGCAGCTTCTTCAGTTTTTAAAATACGCAAAATATAAATTTGATGTTCATCAGGAAGTGATTCAACCGCTTTGGCGAAGTCAGCGTGTGGTGTATCTTCTTCAAGATCCCGAATTTTCTTAACACTTTTTTCTTTTGTTAAAATTTTAAGTTTACCAATAAGAGTAGCAAGGGTAATTTCAACTGTGTTGTTTTCCATAATTACTCCTTAAGATACTTAATCAATTGTTCTTGAAATTCATTCATTTTGATTACTTCAATGCTACTACGTTTCAAAATCCTTATCGAACCATTTTCTTCAGAAACAACAATTGTAACTGCATCAGATTGTTCAGAAATACCAATTGCAGCACGATGACGCGAACCGTAATCTGCACTTACTGATTTACTTGTAATTTTATAAAATGTAGCAGCATAAAATATCCGATTTTCACGTATTACTACTGCCCCATCATGTAAAGGAGATTCTTTGTTAAAAATTGAAATAAGCAGAGAACTAGAAATATTTGCATCTAAAACAACACCATCAGTTCTCAAATTATCAATATTTTCTGTGTTCTCAATGGTAATTAATGCACCTATTTTATGTTTTGATAAATATTCAACTGTTTCTCGCAACTGATTGATTAAACGGATTTGACTACTTTTACCGAGTTTATCATATTTATTCTTTTTTAATTTTAAACTAAAAAATGTGTGTATGGTAGGTCATAAAATTATTATTATAATTACAGTTAATAAAATTAAAATAATTATTAATAATACTAAAATTACATCATCCAAGATAACTTCCTATAAGGTTTTACCGATAAAGAATGCTATTAATAATAAACCAATAATCAAAATTAAAACTAAAAATGAGATAAATAAGTTTTTTGTTAAATCACGTTTAATTCAAGGGAGTTGTTTTTGTTGTTCTTTATAGATTTGTTTTTGTTGTTTCTGTTTTGCTTTTGCTATTGCATATGCAATTTCTTCTTGCCTAAATTGCACAAATTTATCTTTTTTATCCATAAATCCCCCTAATTTTTATAATCATATAGTTTTACAATTATATATTTTTTTCTTTCTTTTGTTATTAAAAAATAAGCGAAAATAGTCACTTTAGATAATAACTTGTTATGTATTATGTTGGAATGACATATATAAATATATATCAAAGCTTATCAAAGTATAATTAATAATGAAATAACAAAAAGGAAAATTTAGCAGAAGTTATATAAATTTCACAGTTAATAAGATATAAGTACTAGAAGTATTCATATTCTAGTTTGTTAATTTAGAAAAATTCTTAATTAAAAAAACCAAAAAATGATAGAATTAATATATATGTTTAAAAAGAAATTTAAACTGCTTTTATGATTTTCACTCCCATCAATTTTTTTGACTGCTGTTTCATGTAGTTCGATTAGCACGGAATCTGAACTAAAGGATTTTCATAATTTTTATCTTAATACAAGAAAAGAAAATAATCCGAGATATAAATATTTACTTGCCTTAGTTGCCTATTTTGATAATTCTTTTAAGCAAACATTTGAGCAATTAAGACAAGGAAGCGGAGAAGTTGCAGCAAAAGATTTAACAAAATTTGCAGCATCGATACAGGCAAAACATAAATTATTTAATCTTTTAAAGAACGAATTATCTATAATCCCACTAGAGAAAATAAATGATTCAAACCAAGGTATTGCTTCATTAACTTTTTTAGAAAAATATAAGTTTATACACGGAGAAAACGAGAATCGTTTTCGTTCTTTAAAAGACACAACCAATGATTTTTTATATCTTGGGGATTTTAATTTATTATCACAAGGATTATTGTATAATCATTTTATATATATAAATTCACAATATTTTCCAAGAGATATTAATTCTGATATATATATTTTTTATAATCAATTCCAAGGTTTTATCGCACTTGCAGACCAAGGAAAAAAGAATTTATTTTATAATTTAGCAAAGGATGTAAATTCTAATAATCACCTTGATAAAAGATTGCAAAAATATCAGCAATTGATTAGTCAAAATGTTAAAGAAAAATCTAATTTGACTAATATACAGTCAAATTGAGAAAAACTGTTAAAAGTTCAAAAAGAACTTATAGCATATTTTGGACCATTTTTTGATGATATGAGACAAATATTCCAGGCAATTGATACATCGTTTTTTAAAACATTATCATTTGAACCGATTTTGGATGAATCAGATTTTCTAAAAATAAAAAATTATTTTAACTTTTTAACTACATTTTCAGATGTGTATTATATAACTATGAGTGATTTAATGCTTTTAAAACAGGATATAAATGATAAAATTAATAACTTGATTTTAAATATGCAAAATTCAGATGTTTTTAATAACACCGAATTAAATAAATTTAAAAACAACTTAAATAATCTATCGAATGAACAAATTTATAAGAAATTATTAAATATATTTAATGATGGATATAATACTAATGAATTTAAAAAACAGATGATGCAGAAAATAAATAATTACATAAAAAAGCACAGTAAGGAGTTATATGAAGATAGGTAATTCAAAAGTAGCAATTGATGCAATTAATAAATATGAAAATATAATTATTTTTCACCATATTCGTCCTGATGGTGACTGTTTAGGTTCTCAATTTGGTTTAAAAGAACTTATTAAAACAAACTTTCCAAATAAAAAAGTTTATACGGTAGGTGATAATGTAGGCGTTTTTGATTTTATGAACTATGATTTTGATAAAATTGAAGACATCGATTTTAACAATTCATTAGCAATAGTTGTTGATGCATCAAGTGGAGATCGGATTCAGTGTGCTGAACTTTTATATCAAAAATTAACTACTGCAAGATTAAGAATTGATCATCATCCAAATGAAGCAGATATTGATTATGAATATAATTGAATTGATGAGCATTATGTAGCGGCTGCTGAGATGATTGCGCAATTAGCTTATGATGCAGGTTGAAAAGTATCAAAGAGTGCATCAGAACATATTTATTTAGGTATTAATACAGATTCAGGACGCTTTTTATTTCCTGACACATCGCAGCGAACATATCAACTTGTAGCATTTTTAATGCAAAATGGGTTCCATCCACAAAACATTTTGAGACAACTAAGTAAGAGAAGTTTAAAAGATATAAAAATAATTGGTAAAATTCTTTCAGAATTCAAACAATCAAACAGAGTTTTATATTATGAAATCAAACAAGATTTTTTAAATGAATTTGAAATCAATTCCTTACAGGCAGCATTATATGTCAATGAGTTAGCAAATATTGAAAATAATTTATGTTGAGCTTTATTTATCCAACTTGAAGATGGTAGAATACGTGGTAGATTACGTTCAAGTGGACCGTTAGTAAATGTTGTTGCAAACAAATATAATGGTGGTGGACACGATAATGCAGCAGGAATTACATTAGAAAACTGAAACCAAGTTAATGATGTTTTAAAGGACTTGAATCAAAGCATAAGTGATTGAGAGGAAAAATGCGAGTAGGTAATTTAACAGATATTAAAAATGCAATTGAAAAATATGATAATATAGTTATTTTTCATCACATTCGTCCCGATGGAGATTGTCTAGGTTCACAATTTGCACTAAAAGAGTTAATTCAAGATAACTTCCCACATAAGATGGTTTATGCAATTGGTGACCATCAAGATGCTTTTAAGTTTATGAATTTTGAACACGATTTGATCCCTAATGATGAAATCTTGGCAAAATCACTTGGGATTGTTGTGGATGCTAATTTCAAAGAGAGAATTGAATTTAGTGATGTTTTAGATAAAAACTTGTTTGCTCAAGTTATTAGGATAGATCACCATCCTAATGAAGATGATTTAGCGGAAAATGCTATTAGATGGGTTGATTCAACATATGTAGCCGCTGATGAAATGGTAACTGAATTAGCAGTTGAAAGCAATTGAAAAATAACACCAAAGGCTGCTAATTATTTATATTTAGGGATTTATACCGATTCAGGACGCTTTTTATATAATAACACTTGTGCAAGGACTTTTAATTTAGTTGCACATTTATATCAAGCAGGATTAGATGCAGATTTTATTCATAAGAATTTATCTCAAACAACCTTGGAAGACTTAAAATTTAATGCCTGATTGATGTCTACTTTAAAAACTCGCGAAGGGGTAGCATACATTCAAAATGACTTGCTTACCACAAAAAAATATGGAAAAACTTCTCAAGGTTCATTGCGTGTAAATTCGATTGCGAATATCAAAGGGTTTCCGATTTGAGTGCAATTTTTAGAAGAAGAAGATGGTAGGGTGCGTGTTGAATTTCGCTCAAATGGTCCAATAGTTCGTAATGTAGCCTTAAAATGAGGCGGTGGTGGTCATGAACGCGCCGCTGGTTGCATTATTGATAGTTTTGATCAAGTTGAATCAGTGATTGATGATTGCGCTTATGAAGTTGAAAGATATACAAGTGAGCAAGAATAGCAAAAAAGTGCATTTTTATGCATTTTTTCTATGCTAATTATAGTTTTTAGCAAATGTGATATAATAAAATCATATGAGTATCTTCAAATTAAATGCGCAGTATCAACCATCTGGTGATCAACCACAGGCTATATCATTTCTTGTGAACGGCATAAACAAGCACCATAAACATCAAGTGCTTCACGGTGTCACTGGTTCTGGAAAAACCTTTACAATAGCAAATGTGATTAAAGAGTTTGATAAACCTGTTTTAGTTTTATCGCACAATAAAACCTTAGCTAGTCAACTTTATTCTGAATTAAAAAACTTCTTTCCTGATAATGCTGTTGAATACTATATATCATATTTTGATTACTTTAGACCTGAAGCTTACAAACCTAATACAGATACTTATATAGAAAAAGATTCGCGTACAAATGAGCAAATTGAAGTAATGCGATTGAGTTCAATAAACTCATTGATTACTCGCAAAGATGTAATTGTAGTAGCATCAGTTAGTGCGATTTATGGTGCATTAAATCCAGATGTATACCGCGAATCTTTTTATCGTTTCTATGTAGGATTGCAAATAAGCAAAAAAGATTTTATTTATAAACTTATTAAAATTTTATACAACCGAAACGATGTTGAAGCAAAGCCTGGTGAATTTTCTGTTAAAGGTGATGAAGTTATCATCAGACCATCAGATAATGAAGAAGTTGCTGTGCGAGTTAGTTTTTTTGATGACATTATTGAAGAAATAGCTATTATTCATGCTTTAAATAAACATGTAATTGAAAAAAAGAAAATCTTTGTGCTAGTTCCCGGAGATGCTTATGCAACCGATGATAGCATATATGATCAAATTATCCCTAAAATCCGTTCTGAATTACATCAACGGCTTGCTGACTTTTATAAAGAAAACAAACTGCTGGAAGCGCAAAGACTGAATCAAAGAATTAGCAATGATTTAGATGAGTTATCTGAATTTAAGATGTGCAAAGGGATAGAAAATTATTCAATGTATTTAGATGGTAGAACTTTTGGTGAGCGACCATACACACTTTTAGATTATTTCCCCCCTGAATCGTTGGTTTTCATCGATGAATCGCATATGTCTATTCCACAACTTAATGCAATGTATAAAGGGGATCATTCGCGAAAGCAAACCTTGGTAGATTATGGTTTTAGACTTCCATCTGCATTAGAAAATCGCCCTTTGAAGTTTGAAGAAACTGAAAATAATTTTGATTTTTTTAAAATCTATATTTCAGCAACTCCTGCTGAATACGAGCTAAATAAGGCACAAAATAATGTAACTAAGATGTTTATTAGACCAACAGGTTTAACTGACCCAGAGGTGGTGATTAAATCCACCGTAAACCAAATTCAGGACATTCATGATACTATTATTCAGCAACGACAAAGTGGTGGTAAAACTGTTGTAATTACTATTACTAAAGAAAGTTCAGAAAAGATTACGGAATATCTTATTTCACTTGGTATAAAGGCGGCATATATTCATTCGGAATTCAATACCTTTGAACGAAACGAACTGATTCGTAAATTACGTATCGGACAAATCGAGGTTTTAATCGGAATTAACTTACTACGTGAAGGAATTGATATTCCAGAAGTATCAAAAGTTTTAATTTTAGATGCTGGTTCACAAGGTTTTATGCGAACTGCCTCATCATTAATCCAAATTATCGGACGCGCATCACGGAATGCAAATGGACAGGCTGTTTTATATACGGATAATATTACCGAAGCAATCCAAATTACTTTGGATGACAACAAGTTAAAAAGACAAAAACAACTTGAATATAATAAAATTCATAATATAACTCCTAAAACAATCACAAAAGCAATACCACCTTCTATTTATGCTGACGGGATGCAAGGAGCAATAGATTTAATTTTAAGAAAGAAAAAACAAACCAAAGAAAATCAATTTGCTAAAAAAGATGATGTGATTAAAGAATTAAGAAAACAAATGGAAGCAGCAGCAAAGCAACAAGATTATGAGCGTGCTATTCAGTTGCGAGATATGATGTTTGAGCTGCAAAAAGGAGAATAATGTATACATATCAAGATATTTTAGATGACATTGATGTCATCCAAATCCGCTCTGTGGATGTTGTTTCAGTATACAATGCTTTTTTAAAAGTGTTTGCTATCGAAGTTGATAAAAATAATCCAGTTTATCACGAAGTAACTTGAAATAATTACCGTTCAAATGCAGGTTTTTCAAAACCGTTATATCGTTTCATTTTTTATATGTTTTATTATTTGAAAGACTTTAATTATATTGGTAAAAATCTCACAAGAGAACAAGCATTCGTAAAGATAAAAGAGTTGTTTGAACTCGATGCTACCTTTGAGTATCAAGCAAATTCACAAGCAGAAAACATTCTAGAGCAAGCAAAACAGATTTTTAGACTTGCTTATGTTGATGGTTCAACAAAAGATTTGTTAGTGCTAGTAGAAGAATTTGATATATTAAAGGATACTGATAAAAAACAAGCATTAAAGAAGATTTATTTTGATTTTGAACCATTTAATGGGTGTGATATCCCAGATTAAAAACATCGTAATATTACGATGTTTTCTTTTGTTTATTCAAGTATTTATTACGAAGTTTTTCAATGTTTTTAGGATTTATATAATAAGAAGCTAAAAAGTAAAATAAAACATAAATAAAGAATACAGGAATAGTATCATATTGGTATAACGATCACTGCAAATCCTTATTTTCATTATAAGCACTTGGAACTCATGCTATTGTTAGAGAAAGACCTAAAACCATAACTAAATACTGAAAATGATATGCTTTATATTTTTTATAAAAAATAAGTAAAAATACAGGAATTAAGGTAAAAATAGTTACCAATGTAGAAAGTACAATTAATGCTCATCCTGGAACGACAAAATTAGTTATTATCCTTCAAGGAACCACTTTACCACTAAAAATAACTATAAAAATAATTATTGCAACAAAATAAATGTTAAAACCTAATACTCATCAATTACGAGTCTTTTTATTCACGGTTTTCCTTTAGTTTAAAAAGCATTTGCATAAATTCTTTTAAACCTATTGTAATAGTTTGTTCGCTTGCATAAGAGCGATAAGAAATTTGGTTGGTGATTCTTTCTTTTTCACCTACTATTACTTGGAATTTCGATTTAGACATTTGTGCTTCGCGTACTTTTTTAGCTAATCTTTCATCTCTTAAATCTACTTTTGATCTGATGAAGTTAGCAAAAAGTTTATCATTTATATCTTTTGCATATTCAATGTCATCATTATGGTTTGTTGCAGGGATTACAGTAACTTGCTTAGGTGCCAGTCAAAAAGGTAAAACTCCTTTTGTTTGCTCGATTAAAATAGCAACAAATCTTTCATAGGTTCCGATTAAACCACGGTGAATTAAAACAGGTCTTTCTTCTTGATTGTTTGAATTAGTAAATGTGATATCAAAACGTTGTGGTAGTAAAAAGTCTAATTGTAAGGTAGAAACTGTTATTTCGTGTCCTAGTGCTGTAAAAATTTGAATATCCATTTTTGGTCCATAAAAAGCAGCCTCACCAACTTTTTCGACATAATTTACACCTAAATCATTGAGCACATCCCGTAATTGTGCTTCTGCTTCATCTCACATGTGATCATCATTATAATATTTTTGAGTATCAGTTTTATCACGAAGTGATAATGAAACATAACTAATTTGGATTTTAAATGCTTGTAATGTTTCTTTAATCAATGAATACATTGCCTTAAATTCTGATGCTATTTGATCTTTTCTTACAAAAAGATGTCCTTCAGTAAGTAGCATTCCACGAACTCTTTCTAATCCTGTTAAAGCACCTGATTTTTCATAACGATAAAGTTGTGATTGTTCACTATAACGAATTGGTAAATCGCGATATGAGCGTTTTTCACTGCTATAGCATATGATATGATGTGGACAAGTCATCGGACGAGCAATAAGTTGCTCATTTTCATCCATATTAATAGGTTTAAACATATCATCTTGGTAGTGTTCTAAATGACCAGAAATTTGGTAAAGTTGTTTTTCTCCAAAATGTGGTGTTAAAACTTCGGTAAATCCATATTTTCGATCATTTTGTAATACTAAATTTCTTATTTCATTATGAATATACATTCCATCTTCCAATCAAAATGGTAATCCTTGTCCACCGAGTTTATTAAACATAAATAACTTTAATTCTTTACCTATTTTACGGTGATCTCTTTCCTTGCGATCTTGTAAAAGGGCTAAATAATCACTAAGTTGTTCAGCATTTTCTCACGATGTACCATAAATTCTAGTGAGCTGGATGTTATCGGAATTACCTCTTCAATATGCTCCAGCAAGGTTTAAAAGTTTAAAATGTTTGATATTTTTAGTATTTTCAATATGTCCACCAGCACAAAGATCCACAAAAATAGTTTCATTATTTTGTGGGTCCTTTAATGCATAAAAAGTAATATCTTTTCCTGCTGTTTTTAATTCATTATATAATTCTTTTTTATATGGTTTATCGATAAAATCATATTCATCAATAGATACTTGCTGCATAATTAAATTTCTTGCTGCAAGCTTTTTCATCATTTTTTCAACTTTAGCTAATTGTGTATCTGAAAAAGGTTCAAAAAATTCAAAATCATAATAAAAACCTTCATCAGTTGCAGGACCAAAACCTAATTTAGTATTTGGATATAATTTTAAAATTGCTGCTGCTAATAGATGCGATGTAGTGTGGTTTAAATGTTTATCTGCTTTCATCGTTTTCTCCGTTAAATCCCATATTTTGCATTAGTTTGTTTATGATTGGTTTTGCTATTTCTTTAGCTTGAATTGCTCCTTGCTCTGCTACTAAATCAACTTTCAACAAAGCATCGTGATAATTTGCTTGAATTTTAATTAATAGATTTTTCACATCTAAAGCCACAGCAGATTTAAATTCTTTGTAATTTGCATTTTCAAACATTTTTGCACTTTCTTGTAAAGTAATGTTATTTAATGCTGCATGGATGTTTAATAAGTTTAATATCCCAGGTTTGTCATCAGAAATATATACTTTGTTTTCTGAATCAGTTACCGCTTTTAGAATTTTATTATAAGCACTTTGTGGGTTTTCAAGTAGGTAAATAATACCTTTATCACTTTCACTTTCAGATTTAGACATTTTTACATTAGGATTACTTAAGGATTTAATTCTTGCACCAACTTTTGCGACATATGCATTAGGGATTTTAAAATCCATTTTATAGTTTTTATTAAGTCTTTCAGCGATTTTGCGTGTTAGTTCAAGATGTTGTGTTTGATCTTCACCAATGGGAACCAAATCAGGATTATAAAGCAAAATATCGGCAGCCATTAACGTCGGATACATTAAAAGTCCTGATGGGATTTTTTCAGTACCATTACCTTGTTTAAGTTTTTGTGACTTATCTTTAAATTGTGTCATACGAGATAGTTCTCCAATTGTGGTTTCAGAAGTACAAAGTCATTGCAATAAGGTGTGTTCATAAACATCTGATTGATAAAATATAATTGTTTTATCAGCATTTAATCCACATGCTAAATACATCGCAATAATACTTTTTCGTGCTTGTCGTAGTTCTTTTGGATCGACTGTACCGGTTGTTAAAGCATGTAAATCCGCTACAAAAACCAGTGATTGAAATTCATTTTGTAGATTAATAAAATTTTTTATTGCACCAATATAGTTTCCTAATGTTAAATTACCTGTTGGTTTAATCCCGCTTAAAAATCGCTTCATCATTCTCCTGAAATAATATTATATTTTATATGTTTTAAATAAAAAGTTGATTATATTGTAAATTTTCTTAGCTTAAAATCTTATTTTTAAATGAAGAAATTTAATAATTATTTATCTATAAAAAAGTATAAAAATACAAAAATATTTAACTAGTTTTTATGATAAAAGTTGATAATTTTTTCATAAAAAATTAATTTTTTTGTTCTTATTATATAAATAAATTAAAAATTGTATCTTATGAATTTAAATTATTATATAATATTACATATTATATACAATGAAAATTTTGATAATAATTAAACACCTTAATTTAACCAGAAAATAATTTTGGTGTTTTAATTATCTAACAAAGAGGTAATTAATGCGATTAAAGAAATCTAAACTTGTTTTAACAGCAACAGCTGCTGCGGCAGTAGGATTAACTATATCTGCTACTAGTGCAACAAATCAACAACCAAATAATTCAAGCAATCATAAAATATATCAAATTTATCCGACTGTTAAATCTATAACATATGCAGATAATAAAAAATATTTATTATCTAAAGAAGTTAATTTAGTTTTTGAAAAAGGAATTGATGAGGCAGTTAAATCAAGAATTAAAGAAGCTTTACAAATAAGAAATTTAACTGTTACAGAAAGTCATTCATTTGAAGATAGTGATGGTAAAACAAACATTTTAGTTGGAACAACCGACAACACCGATACATATATTGATAAAAAAGCAAGTTTATTAGGGCTTGATTTTAATGCATCTTTGAAATCACGTAATGATTCATATATTTTATCTTCAAAACATAATTACATTACTTTGTTAGCAAAAAACAACACAGCAGCATTTTACGGTGCTACAACTTTTTGACATATTCTTAATCAACTTGATGGCGATCAAATCGAGACATTTAATATTCAAGATTATTCAGATGTAAAACTTCGTGGAGTGTTTAGCTATAATAACGGAACCCCTTGAGATTTGAATGCAAAAATAGATTTTATGAAATGAGGTAGTTATTATAAACTTAACTCATATCTATATTTTGATAAAGATGATCAAAAAACAAGAGATCAATGAAAAACAGAATATACATCTGATGAACTTACAAATAAATTTTCAAAGTTAATCCAAGAATCCAAGAAAACTAAAATAAATTTAGTTTATATGCTTGATCCTTTTGATTCAAATGATAAAATAACAGTTGCTAATTACGATGAAAATTTATCAAAGATTAAAACTAAATTTGAACAACTTATTACAGCAGGGATAAGAAAATTTGGTTTATTTGCAGAAAACCAACCCTTTTCTGAAAATACTTCGCAACAAGTACATTATGAAACAAAAATACTAAATGATTTAATTACTTGATTAAAAGAAAAACAACAAATTACGAGTGACTTAAGTACTAATTTAATTTATGCACCTGCTAATAGAAATACAACTATAACATCAAACTCTTATGCTAATTTTCCTTCTGAAGTTGAAATAATTAATTCAGCAACTGGCACTTATGCAGGGGTTCATAATACATCTTTAACAACATTTAAAACTACAACCAACAAAACCCCTGTTGCATGAGTTAATTGACCAAATAATTCAGATGCACCTGCACAACTGATATTAGGTGGTTATAAAGAATTTTTTGGAACTGATGTAACAGCAGACAACTTGCAGGGTGTATTAATTAATCCGATGCAACAAGCACAAGCATCAAAAATTGCTGCATTTGCTGCTGCGAATTTTGGATGAAAGATCTGAAGAAATGATACTGAAATAAATAATATTTATCAAGCAGCATTTTCTAACGCACTTAATAAAAGCAATATTTTTGATATTGAAACTCAATCATACTTAAAACTTGCTAAACATATTAAAAAACCAGATATTAGTAATTATCCAAGTATTGATGAGTCTGAAGAAATCCAAACTAAAATAGATGCTTTTAAAACAAATTTAGCATCGAATCATTTTGATAAAACAAAAGCAGAAGCATTGATTACAGATTTTCATGATTTTGAAAAAGCAGCAAGTATTCTTAAAACATCACAAAATGCTGAATTTAACAAGGAAATGTCGGTTTATCTTGATACATTTATAAATCTTTCACAAACAGCAAAAGCGCTGCTTTTATCAGTAATTAAAAAGCAGGAAAATAGCAGCAATGACTTTATCAGTTATTATAATCGTGGAATAGAATTACTTAATGAGTTAAAAACAACTCATAAAATCACCTACAATGGACAATCATATGATGCTATTGTTGGTAGTTCACATTTGATGCCATTTTTAGATTGATTAGTTTCTTGATTGAAACCAAGAATTGAATCATCACTTTTTATCCCGCCTATAAAATTGACACAAACATTTATAACTAATTTGCAACGTCAAGATAGTCTGGGTAAAGGCGGAACCGACACAGTTTTTTACAAAGGAAACCCGTATCAAGTTATTTTAAAAAATAGTAGTGGACAATTACATCAAAATGATTATTTTGGTGTTGAATTTAATCAACCAATCAGCCTTAAATCATTACAAGTGAAATATTTAGGACTGCGTGAAGATTACTTTATAAATGCAAAAGTTCAATATCAAACATCTACAAATAGCAGTTGAACCGATGTAAATGGTTGAAATGTTAATGTTACATCTGCAAATCAATATAATCCGATTGTTTTAAATAATCAAAATATAGCAAATGTAACAAAAGTAAGATTAATAAACAATGATACTACTCCTAGACAAAAATGAGTTCGTTTACAAGAATTCGTTATTAATTCAGGTGAATTAACATCAAATAAAACATGAGAAAGATATTCACATGTTAGTTATAATGCTGATAATACTACTAATTTAATGTATCTTGTTTATCAAAACAAAAGCACTGATAAAATGTTTGATGATTTAGATTCAACAGGTGCTGCATTTACCAAGGTGGTTCAAGGTAAACAAGGAAGCAGTGATGTTAATGTTGGTGCAAACATTCCAAGGGATGCTACAGTAGGTTTTAGTTTAGATAAAAAGCAATGAGTTTCACATATTTATATCAACCAATCATTCGATTCTGCAACTGATTTACCACAAGATGCAATCATCGAATATAAAGATGAAGATGAAAAAGATACCAGCAGACAATGAAAACAATTTGGTTCAACTCATTTAAAATGAGGTGAAAATTCAACAGTTGTAACAGGATATGCACATGCAAAAGATTTTAGAATTAAAAACACATCAGAGGTTCAGCATTGATGACGTATAGATGAAATAAGAGTATTTTTAACTAATAATGATAGATACAACTATACTACTGCTGATATTAATCGTTTGTTAATACACGATAATAAAGGTCCTAATTTAATGTTTGATGGTGATGATCACACATTCGCTTGATTAAAAGCGACATCAACAGGTGGTTCATTAAGTCAAAATGATGGTTTTGATATTAATTTTTCAAATCCAAAAAATCTTAAATCAATTCGTCTGTTATATAAATATGTCAATGATCAAAATCCAGGAGCAGGAGATCGCACCAGCCAAATAAGTATAGAAAAGAAAATCAATAATGTTTATATTCCTTGAAAAACATATGATTTATCTGGTGATGATATTACAATTAATATTTCAAAAGCAGATAATTTTGGAACCGTTACAGGACTTCGTTTAAGAACCTTAAAAGCAGAAAATTTTGGATTTAATATTAATACCATTGCATTCACAGAAAATAAACAAGACAGTACTGATTATGTTTATAGTGAAAATGCAGCAGTTAATGATTTGCTTGCTAAATATGATGGATACGATACATTTGAGTTATACCATCAAAAAAGTCCTGAAGAAAAGCAAGATATTACCTTAAAAGCAAACGAGAGAATCGGTTTAGATTTAAGTAAAATTCAAAATATTCAGACATTTAATAAAGAATATGACAATTCAACCGCTAATTCTAATGCATTAAAATTACAATATTCTGATAATGGTTATGAATGAGTTGATGCTGCATCAGATACTATTGCTGCAAACACTAAAGCCCGCTATATTGCTTTATTTAACTCAGGAAGTTCGGATTTAACTTTAAGTTTTAAAAAGATAACTGTTACAGTAGAAAACCTTGCTTTAAATCCAAAATTTGATTCAACAGATATCACACAAAATCCACAAACAGAACGAAATAATGAACTAGATGGTTCGGTTTTTACATACGATCAATTTGGTCCAAATATTAATGCAAATAATTATATTATTTACGATTTAGGGCGTCAAACAGACATAAAATCTCTACGTTTATATACTCAAGATGATACATCTGATTATCCAAGGGATATGGATGTGCAAGTTTCATCTGATAAAAGTTCTTGACACACTGTTTTTAGTATTGGAGATACTACTACCGATGCTGATTCAACAACAATATTAAAAAATGTCGCTACTGGTTCTTACGATTCTAAATATGCTGTGAATCCTAAACTTATCAATGACCATCGTTATCCAGGGTTTAAATATTGAGGAAACGATTCGATTTCAAATCAAAAAGCTAGATATATCAAGATTTTAATAAAAGCTAATTATCCAAGCAATAAAAAACTTAAAATCAATGAAATAGTCGTAAATCATAATAAAATCCAACAACCTAACTATACTAGTAACTATTTTTTAGGAACTAAATATGAACCAACCGATGATAGTAAATTAGATTTTCTTCATGATAAGGATTTAAGTACTTATTATCAACCAAAACAAGAAAACGGTGAATTAATTTATACCATCGATGATAAGTCACTTATTAATAAACATTTACGTATTTTAACCATTGAAAGCAATTCGCTTGCAAAGGTATATTATCGTAAAGAAAATGAAACAAACACCTTCCATCTCTTAGGAACATTAACTAACAACCTTAATGAATTTATCCTACCTCAAAATCAAAAAGTTGTGCAAATTAAAATTGCTTGAGAAACTAAAAGACCTAAGATACTAGAAGTTTATGACTTTGATCCAGTGCAAGTTGCATCGGTATCTACAGATAAAACAGCTTTACAAAATGAAGTTAATAAAGTTGATCCGAGTGATTATAATTTATGAACTGAAGCATCTAGAAATGAATTTTTACATTGAAAAACTACTGCTACTAATGCTTTAAAACAAATTACCGAAGCAAATCAAAGTAAAGATCAATCATATACACAAGCAAGTTTAGATGCTATTAAAGATGCATTAATTTATGCAAGAGATCACTATAATAAAAAGGTTGATCTTACTTTAGTGCAACACGAAATTACCAATAAAGCATTAAATAACCCGATTGTATATACATCTGAATCATATCAAGAATATGAAAATAAAATATCAAGTGTGCAAAGTCAAATTACACACCCAGAAAATCTAAGTCAACACCAAGTTGATGCATTTTATCGTGATATTTTAAATAAAAAAGCAGCATTAATAAAACAAACTTGATTAACTGATTTGAATAAACAAAATGAATTGATAAAGAAGATTAAAGAAGAATTGGCAAAATTAGAAGATATCCCTGAGTTAGTTAAGTTACATAATAAATTTGATGAATTTGCAGATACAAATGTCTTACAATCTTTATATAATGAAATTAATGCTCAATATACAAGAGAAAATAATCAGAAGACACAACTAAAACAACAAATTGAACATAATAAAACATTATTTGAAGATCCTGAACATATTAATACATTAACTGAAAAATTACCTAAAACAACTTTATTATATAGTCTACAGCATCTTAAAACTCAATCTGATGAGATGTTAGCTCAAGAACAAAGAGAAAAAACTGATTTACAAACACAAATAAAGGGCCTTTTAAGTAATTTTTATGATAGCGAAAACTCAAAACCATTATCAGAAGAATTAAAAACAACAACTAATTTAGTGCAACTTCGCTCTTTAAAAACCAAAGTAGAGCAGCAAAAACAAATCGATGAACAAGAAAATAATTTAAGAACTTTAATCAGACAAAATATTACTAACCTAGAAGATTTTTCAAATTTAATTTTATATAATGAAAAAACCTTAAAGAAAACTCGTGGTGTGTCGGCACTTGAAAAAATGTATACTAATTCATCTGCTGCTGTAAATAATGAAAGTCATTTAAAACAAGAGTTAAAAGTTCAAATAGATGAAAAAATTAGACAACTTACCAAACAAGAAAACATTACTTTATATACTGATAAATTTAATAAGTTAAAAACCACTGATAACCTTAACTTCTTTATCGGATTAGAAAAGAAAATTCAAGAAACTATTGAACAAGAACAAAAAGAAAAGCTAAAAGCACAAATTAATGCTGTTTTAACAAATTTAGAACTAGAAACTCATAAAAATGAAATTAATACAGGCTTAACTAGTTCAGATACTGTTGCAGCACTAGAGCAATTATTACAAAAAGCTAATGAATTTAAAACTAGTGAAGATAATCAAAAAGCTCAACTTCGTTCAGATATAACTCATACAGCAGGTTTATTGGAAATTCAAAATAACCAAGATACCATTAATAATTCTTTACCTACTTCACAAACAATTGCACAATTGCAAAGTTTAAAAATACAAGCTGATAATCTAAAAGCACAAGAAGATGCTAAAAAAGTAGCATTAAATACTGAATTAGATAATTTAGTTTCAAGATTACAACTTGATAATCATATCAATCCTATTACTAATCAAAGACAAAATGCAACTATTCCTACATTAGAAACACTAAAACAAACTGCTGAACAATATCTTCGTGACGAAGAGCAACAAACTCAACAATTAAAAAATGATATTGATGTTTTAATTGATCAATTAGGAAAAGATTCAAACAAGGAATTAATTAGAAATAATTTATCATCTACTTCTCAAATTAATGCTCTTGAAAACTTGAAAACACAAGCAGAAAATTTAGTTAATACAGAAAAAACTGAATTAAGAAACCAAATTAATTCAACACTTGCATTATTAGAATTACAAAATCATAAATCAGATGTTCAAAATGAATTGAATAATGCTGATTTATCTGTTGCTCAGTTAACTGCATTAAAAAACAAAGCACAAGGATTTTTAAATAATGAAAATCTACAAAAAGCACTTTTAACTAATCAAATTCAAGCAATTAAATCTAAATTAGAGCAAACAAACCATATCCAAGAAGTTGATAATGATTTAAATTCATCACATACTATTAATTCTTTAGAAACACTTAAAACTAAGATAAATAACTTTAAACAAGAAGAAGATAATCTAAAATCCGATTTAAAGAAACAAATTCTTAATGTAATCACTAAATTAACTTACTCAGAAAATCAAAGTAATTTTCAAAATAAACTTAATACCACTAGCAGCATTGCTAATTTACAAACTTTATTAAATGATGTAAATTCTGCTGTTGCAACTGAAGCTGAAGAACTCGCTTTAAAAGCACAAATTAAGCAAGTTGTAGCGACTTTAGAAGATCCGACAAACAAAAATCAAAGCAAATATCAAAATAAAGCAATCGATGATCTACGCGGCAGATCAACAATTGAAAGTATTTTACAGCAAGCACAAGAAGCGAAAGCTTCCGAAATACATCGTCGCGATCAAGCAAATAATAATATTAAAAAACTACTTGCTAATATGCATAATCGAAAGATTGCTGATGAGCAAGAAGCAAAATATCATCCGATAACCGATTTATTAAAACTTGAAGAATTTAATAACCAATTGATTGAAATCGCAGATGAAGATCAAAAACGTTATGATATTACACAACTACTTAATTCGCTTCAAGATTATAATAATGTTGTCAAATATAATGACAAGTTATTAGCAGCAACTCAAAAAGTCGGACTTGATCAATTAAAAATAAAAGTTCAAGCTGCAGTGGATAGCGAAGAAAATGCTCGTGCCACATACACTTCTACAAAACTTCCTAACTTACTAGCACAAATTCAAGATGTAAATAAACATTCTTATTTAGATGCTAAGTTGCAAAAACTTAAGAATTTATATAATACCAAGAATTTAAATGTTAACTCTGTTTATGCATTAGAATCAGAGATGAATGATCAAATAGCAGCAGAAAATCACGAAAAACAAGACACTGAAAACAAAATAAGAAGCATTCTTTCAAAATTAGAGAAATCTGAAAATCAAAGCTTTGTTAATGAGTTTTTAAATAATTTATCAAGCAAAAACTTAAATGATTATCGCGATTTTTTACCTCAGGTACAAGCTCGCTTAGATGCTGAAAAAGCTGAAAAAGCACAACTTCGTAGCGAAATAGAGCAAAGTGTATCGCAACTTGATTTATCAGAGCATCAATTACAAGTTAATAATATGTATAATCAAAATAGCACAATTGAACAACTTAATAATGCTAAAAATCAAGCACAACTTCTAATAGATAAAGAAACACAAGAAAAATCTGAATTGAGAGCAGAGATTGCTAAACTTAAAAATCAACTTGAAGATCCTGAAAATCAAAATCAAGTTGATACTGATTTAGCAAACACATCTAATAATTTAATTAAATTAAGAGAAACCAAAAGTGCTACTGAACAAAGAATAAAAGATGAGACATTCGAAAAGAATTCATTAACAAACCAAATTGATCAGTTATATAACAAGTTAGAATTAGATAATAACCGTCAAGAAATAGAAAACAAAAAAACAACTGATACAAAACTTCCACACATGCGTGTTTTAAGAGAAAGAGCACAAGAACTTTTAGATCAAGAACAAGTTAAAAAAGAACAATTAAAGCAAGAAATAAAAGATAAAATTGATCATTTAATGTATCCTGATAATCAATTATCAAATCGTGCATCATTAGCAAATTCAAACACAATTGCTGAATTAGAAAAACTAAGTAAACATATTGATGCAGTTAAGGTAGAAGAAGAACGACTTGAATCGGTGCGTGCAAAAGCACTAGAAGAGGCAAAAAAACTTGAGGACCCGATTAATCGTTCATTGTTAAGTGATGATTTTATTAAAACTACACAACCAAAAGATCTCGATGAGTTATTTGCTAATGTTAAATCACAAGTTGCAAAAGAAGAACAAGAAAAAGAGCGGCTAAAAGCAAAGATTAAAGAAGATTATGATAAATTAACAAATGCAACAGAAAAGCAAAAGTTGAAAGCTAAAATGGATTCTGCTAAAAAACTTGTTGAATTGCGTAATTTAGACAAAGAAGTTTATGCACAATTTGCTGAAGAAACATTACAACAACACTTAATTTCTGAAATTAAAACAATTGAAGTTCCAAAACTTAATGATCAAAATACTATAAATAGCATTTATGATCAATTAAACGAATATAAAAATTCAACTAGTTTGAAAATACTCTTAGATCAAGTTAAACAGGAAATAAAAGAAGAAGCAGCACAAAAAGAAGCTCTTAAAAAAGAAATAGAAGAAAATATAAAGAAATTACAAGATAAAAACAATTTAGATACTTATAAACGTCAATTTGATTATGCTAAGAAAACCAATAATTTAAATGATTTTAGAGCATTAAAAACTGACCTTGATCAAGCATTGCAACAAGAAGAACAAATGCGTCAGCAGTTATCAAATAATATTGATACACTTGCTAACCAACTTGAAGATGCAACTCATAAAACGACTATAACAACCAAAAAACCCAATGTTACATCTGATTTAAATAAATTGCGTGAATTAAATAACGAAGCACAAAATTTAATTAAAAAAGAAGATGAAGAAAAGGATAAGTTACACAAGGAAATAATAGACGAGTTGTTAAAATTCTATGATTTTAATAATGTGATTAATTTAGCATTAAAACGTAAGAATACAACTGAGTTAAATGCTTTAAGAGCATTGAAAACCCAGGTAGATAATGCTAAAGCAGAAGATCAAAAAGAGTATGATTTAAGAGAAAAAATCAAAAAGATTGTTGAATCACTAGAAGACTTTGATCATATTAGTAAATATAATATGGATGTTTTATCGCGAACAAACGGACAAAGCAACTTACAACAATTATTAAATAAAGTAACAGCAGCTCAAACTAAGGAGAATTCAGAAAAAGAAAAATATAAAAATAACATAAAGACTAATTTAACAAAATTAGAAGATCCTGATAATATCAAGAGCTTCAATGATTTAAATACAAAAGTTGAAAAAAATCCTAATCTAAATAGTTATTTTGGTTTAGATTATAAAATAGATCAAGCATTAAAAACTGAAGAGACTGAAAGAATACAGTTAAAAGCAAAAATTAACGATATTTTAGCAAAATTGCAAGATCAAGGTAATATCAAGAAAGTTAAAGATAAATTGCAAACTGCTACCACTTTAACCCAACTTCGTGAATTATTAAAAGAAACAGATAATATGTATGCTGAAGAAACACATGAAAAACAAAAACTTCAAGATCACATTGAAACTGTATTAAGTAAGTTAAGATTATTTGATCAAATTGCTACATTAAACACTGAATATCGCAGCATTAAAAACTCTAAGGAATTAAATGATTTAAGATTGTTTAAAACCAAAATTGATGCTGAATCAGCAGTTGAAGAAAGTGAATTTAGCAAGTTATTTGGACAAACAGCAGATAAAATTGCTAAATTACACGATTTTGACACCTTTATCAAATGAGCTCATAAATTAAATCAAAATACACATATTGATTCGTTGCATGCTCTTAATGATGCATTAGTTGATGTTATCAACGAAGATACAATTAAGTTTAACATCCGTGAAGAAATTAAAGAAAAATTACCACACTTAGAAGAAGCGCAGCATATTATTAAATTAAATGCTAAACGATTGTTTACAACTACCAGTAAGATAGATTTACAAAACTTCTTAGATGAATTAAATACAGCACTTGCACAGGAAGCAGCAGAAAAAGCAAGAATTAAAGCACAGATTGATTCACAATTAGCAAAGCTAGAAGATTCGCAAAATATACAAACATATACAGAAAAATATGCTAATTCGCAAAACAGCGATTTACTCATAAATTACACTCCACTTAGTGCTAAACTTTCTGATGTTTTAAAACAAGAAGAACAAGAAAGAGAGCAATTACGAATTAAAATTACATCATTATATCCACAATTAGAAGACTTTAATCATATAGTTGTTTATAATGAAAACAATTTATTGAAACTAACTAATTTAAATGATTTAAGAGAGTATTATACAGATACCTCTAATGCTTTACAAAGTGAAAAACAACGAAAAACAGAATTAAAAACCTTAATTGAAAATAAACTAAGAGGTTTAGAAGATAACTATAACATTATTTTATATAACAAAAAATACCATCACAGCAACCAAATCAATCAACTTAACTACTATGAAGCATTGTATGCAAAAATTTCTGAAGTATATGATTCTGAACACAGTGAAGTTCGTTTGTTAAAAGAACAAATCAGTGATTTATTAAATTCATTAGAAGACTTTGAGCATATTTTTACCTATAATACCAAGAATTTCGCTAACATCGATAATCTAGAAGATCTAAGAGTTTATAAAGCAAAAGTTGCAGCAGCAAAACATAGTGAAGATGTGCAAAAGGAAAATCTAAGAAAACAAATTGCTGCTAAGGTTGCTTTATTAGAAGAACCAAAAAACATCAAAATATATTCTGATAAGTTTTATAAAACAACAAATTTAAATTCTTCAATTGCTTTAAATGATAAATTAGATGAAGTTTTAAACAAAGAATCAGTTGAAAAGACAAAATTACAAACTCAGATTCATAACTATATGCCACTTTTAGAAAACCTTGATCACATCAGTTTATATAATGAAGTAAGCCTTTTGAAAGCAAACAGCATACCAAAATTAAGAGTATTCTTAGCAGATGTTACAGATGCATATACATCCGAATCAGAACGTAAAGAATCGTTAAAAGAATTAATCCCAAATATGCTAAAAAAACTTACTACACCTGCATATATTAAAACATATACAAGTTTATATAATAAAATCGAGAATTTAAATGACTATGAAGCTTTATATCGTTTGCTTAACATCGCTCTAAGCATCGAATCCGATGAAATAATTTCATTAACAAATCAAATAAAATCAACTGTTAAACAACTTGAGCAACCGCAAAATATTGTTAAATATGATAATAATGAATATGTAGAAATTAAAAATGTTATCGATTTAAGAAAATATAAAAATGAAGTAGTTCAAGCAAAAGCATCAGAAGATAAATTAAAAAATGAATATCGTTCTAAAATCGAAGAAAGTATTAGTAAGTTAAGTGATCAAAAAAACATTGATACATATACAGACAAACTGGATTCAACATCTTATTTAGATTCATACCAAAAGTTATATGATGATGTCTTAGAAACCTTAAAACAAGAAGCAAGTGAAAAATCAGTTTTAAATAAAGCATTAGAAGATGTTGCTGCAAGATTACAAGCAGTTACTCATATTTCTGAATTAAATTCAGTAAAATACGATGCAAATGATTTAAATACATTAAGAGAAAAACTCTCATATGCAAATAATGCATATCAAACAGAAACACAACGTAAATCATACTTACAAACTTTAATAGAAAGCAAGTTTGATAGACTTAAACCAACAAATGAAGTAGCAGCATTAAAAGAACAATTTAATTCCAATGATAATTTAAATGGTTATGAGTTAATTAATAGCAAACTAGATTCATTGATTGATTCTCAATCAATTGTTTCAGCAAAACTAAAACCATATATCCCTCTTGCAAGTATTTTGACCTTAGGACTTATTTGAATTATCATCCTTGTTGTTTTAAGACACAGAAGAAGAAAACAAACTAGCTAATGCTAGTTTATTTTTATTCCTATGATGCAGTGTTATCCACGTACTTTAATGCATTCATCGAATACTTTTATCATTTGTTTTACTTGGTTGATTTCTTCTTTATCAAGTAATTTAAAACGAAAGTCTAATATCCGTTCTTCGATAATATTGGTTTGAATGTGACCAGTAGCAAAAGCTTGAAATTGGATTTGATAACTTTGATCAAATAAAAATTTAAAAAATGAATACCTTACCTTTTCGTCATTGATATAAATTCGATAAAAACCATTTGAGATAATGACATCTGAATTATCCAAATTAAAATAAAAGAATTTATCATATGAACCATATAAATAAGGTAAATAAATGCTGTCTTTGTGACCTATTTGCTTCGCTCTTGAAATATTTTGAATTTGTCATCCACGTAGCTTGTTTGAAAGTGTATATAAACCTTTGCTATGTGTTTGAGCAATCGGGATGTATGAATAAATTTTGCTTTTTATAATTGATTTTTCAAGGTTTTTTGTCTTTTTTTCAATAATTAATCCGTTTTGATTATTTTGTTTATATTCTCGCAGAGAATATAAACTTTTATCATTTAAAATTAAAGAAATTTTTGTGTTTGATAATTCTGGTTTTAACTTTAATGAACTGTCTAAGTCTTGCATATAGGTATATCCGTAATTTATTGAGTGATTAACCTGTGACAATCCAATGATTTTTTCATCATAAGCAAACTGCTGCATTCTTTTTAGAATTTCAGGTAAATCAGTGTTTAAAATTGCTTCATTATTCGCATCTTTTAGAATTTCACCATTTTCTTCATTTATTTTATAAATAGGAGGTAAATTTTTTGTATTAAAGTCAAAACCGATGTTTTTGACTACATCTGTAAAAATTTTATAATTGTGTATTCGTTTAGTTTTCTTTACAAATAATACATCAGTTTTTACACCTGTTTCAGCACCCTTAAATACCCCTTCTGGAAAAGAGATATCTGCTAAAATATGAAAATTATCAATTAAGTATTTTCTGATATATCTTTGTTGTTGATTATTTAAATAACCACTAGGCAGCACAATTGCTAAAATTCCATTCTCCTTAAGCAGATTCATTGCTCTTTCGATAAATAAAACCCCTAATTGTCCGTTACAATGTTCATTAAGTTTGTAATGTTTTAGAATACTTTGATTCCCCATAAATTTAACTTTGCTACCAAAAGGTGGATTTGTAATGACAAAATCAAAAAAGCTGTTATTTTTATTTCAATTTGCAATGCTATCGATTTGATGAATTTTAGTTCTACCATCACCGTTTAATACCATATTAAAGAATGCAACAGAACAAGCGTCTTTTGAAATATCTCAATAATATAAATTGTCTTTCATATCTTTATAATCTGGATTATTTTTGTATTTTTGGATAACCCCAGTTAAAAAATCTGCACTACCACCAGCTGGATCAATGACAGCTTGATAGGGTTTAATATCTAAAATATTAACTATAAAATCAATTATAGCAACAGGTGTATAATATTGTGCCATATTAATTTTATCTAAAATTTTTGAACTAAACTTCATAAAGAAATCTTGTGGTACGCTGGATTTACTTTTAATAAATGAATATGGTTGTAAAAGTTTTATTACTTTTTGCAAGTCATCATATTTAAAAATAAGTTCTTTTTGTACTTGCTGTCCTTGCACAAAATTTCTTTGATAATAATCATATGCATCTGCTCATAATTTTTCAAATACTGCAATATTTGTAGTTAATGCAGTAAATTTTAAATCATGTTTATGAAATTGTTCATCATAATATTTCGCTAATATCACCTGAAAAAGACCTTTATATCGTTCATTTTTTCCATAACCAAGTGAATGAATAATCAAATCTAACTCATCAAATAACACTTTTGCATTTTGTATTGGGACTAATTCATCAAATTTAAATAAAGCAGTTTTAAACTCTTCGCCATAATTAGGTAGCATTGATAAATTGTATTCATTGCCTTTATAAAAAAGTTTTTGATGACTACCATTATAAAAAATACCGTATTTGGCTTTCTTTAGATCTATTGCAGTTTGCAACTGATATAAGATTGCTTCTTTTATTTCTTTTTCACTGATATCATCTCTTTTAACTTCTGCTACTAATAAATATGAATCACCATCCTTAATCGCTAAATCAATTAGTTTTGGATGTGAACCTTTGCTACCTACTTGCATTTTTTCTTCTAAGTATATAGCATCTTTGTTATAATTTTTTGAAAGCAATATGTTTATTAAATCAATTCTTAATTTTTCTTCAGTTGATGTTTTACCATCTTTTGCTTTTTCATTGATATTTAATTGACCTCGGATTGGACATATTAATTTAGACATTTTTCTCCTATATTTAAATATTACTATAATAAATTGTATTTATAAATTTATTAGTTACTTTATTGAAATTTTTGCAATTTTTGTTTTATAAATGTAATAGATAAAACAAAAAAGCAGTGATTTGTCATTAAAAATCTTATAAATGGGAATTTTATTCCATATAAATGAAAACTATGTTATCAAAAATACAATTTTTGCAAAAAGTGATGTGATTTGTTAAAGTTTTAGTTATAAAAATTTATAATTATTATGATAAAGGAGTTGTAATGTCAAAGTATAAAAAATGATGATTTTCTGCTGTTATTTTAGCTTCTACATCGGTTGTAGTTGCTGTCGCTTGCAATGGTGAAAATAGCACTCAAAAAAGTGATGGATTTGATAAATCCACACCTAATAAAGATAAAAATCCTAATAAAGGTAGTACATCACCTGTTATAAATCCAAAAGAGCAATCAAAACCCCCTACTTCAACAAATCCAAGTGAAACTAATCCGATTAAAAATACACCACAGCAATCTAATCCAACTAAACCTACTAACAATCCAGAAGATGGTAAACTATCAGAAGATAAAAAAAAGGAGAAGTCACCTGAAAAAACAGATCAATTTGGAGAGAATAATAATCAACAAAAACAAGAAGATACAAAACCTATTGATAAATGGGCAAAAGATAATGCAAACAATCTTTTTAAACTCGTCTCAGTTGATAATCTTAAAGAATTAATTTCAAAGAATGAAAAACTTTTTTATAACTACGAAACAAGAAAATTAGTTAAACAACCAGTTGAAACAAAATATTTGAAAGTGAAAGAACTAGGCAGTGATTCAATTTTTGATGTTTTTAGTTTAAAAACCGATTCAGAATATCAGCCTGCAAATGCAAATGAACCAACAACAAATAATGGAACTAAAACATTTATCAATGGACAAATATATTATGTGATAAAAGGTAATGTTATTGCATTTTCTTATAAAATTGCACAATATATACCTAAACAAGAACCAATTATTTCAAATGATATTTATTGATCAAGTTTTAATATTGAAAATGGTCAACAAGTTGATACACCTGATTCGTTGAAACAAGAGCAAATTAATAAATCAGAGCAATTACAAACTATCAGCGAGCCTTTTAAAGTTTATTCTGATAATGCTGATGAATTTATGAATATGTTAGATGATTTAACTTCTGATAATAAACAACTTCCGGATTTAGTATATTCAGATGGTAGTTTTAGCTTTGATAAGCACAACGAAGACTTAGGAGATTATATTACTTTTAATAAAGATGATTATGCTAAATATATAATTGGTTCAGATGCATCAAAACCAACTCATTTTAAGATGAATTGAGATACAGATACCGAAAAAATTACCATAACATATAAAAATAAAAATAATCCAGATAAAATAGAGACTCAAGTTATTAACCTTGATAGTGATGATGAAAATAATCAAGTCGATAATTCAAAACAACAAACTCCTAATAAGCAAAAAGATAATAAGAATCCAGAACAAACAAGTGGAGTGTTTGTTTTAAATGTCAAAGAATTTAACAAAATAGCAGAAAAATATGATAAATCACAAGGTTCAAAATATAAACATAAACTTTATTTGTATAAAGGTAATTTCTTAGGTTTTTTTGGACAATCAAACGAATCAAGCAACCAAATATTGAATTTTAATAAAGGTTTTGATCAAACAAACATTGCTGGTGATCAAAATGATTCAAAATATTTTGCAACATCATTAGATAAAGATAAAAAAACCTTTACAGTAACTTACTTTAACAAAAGAACAAATCAAGAAGAAAGTCAAACATTTACATTAACAACAGATTCAAAAGATGATTATTCTGATAACTCACAAAGAAACTTAAATACTAGTAGCACTAAATTAGATAAAAATCAAACTGTTTTTGTAAGACCACCGTTTGGAGTAAAGTTTGAAATAAAAAATAACACCCAAATGCCACCGATAATAACTGTTTTTGATCACCTTGATTCACCTGGAGCGAAACTTAAAAACTCTAGCAAATATAGCGAATCGTTTGTTAAAACAACATCAGAATTATATAAAAGTCGTTTTAACAATTTGGTAGTTAAAAAGAACGGAGCTCAAGAATTTTCTGAATTTGTTGCTATCCCGCAGTTATTGAATTATTATAAAAACTTAGATAGCAACAATGAATCACTTGTAATTTTTGGAGGAGATACAAATATTGATTCATCCAACTTTAAAGTAGATAAATATTTCTCATCTGATGTTCATCGAGTACTTGTTTCAGATTCACCAAAAAACCCGGATTGATACACATCGTTAAACACAAAAGGTGGTTATGCAAATCCGTATGATAAAATGTATTATTTAAACGGCGAAGATTCATATTATGATACTATTACAACATCTGATGATGCTAATTTAAAATTTAAAGTTGACACTTATAAAGCATTTAAAGAATATATAAAAAATACTAATCAATATGCAGGTTATGATAAAGACAAAAATTTTAATTGAAATATAAGATATAGAATTTCTGATCATGCACCTGTTTTTACAGATGTAAAAGTAAAAAATATTACAGTAAATACAGCAAAATCAACTGATTCAAATTATCCAAAACCAGCAAATACTATAAGAATAGCACACTGAAATATCGAAAATTATGGTAAAAAAACTACTGATTACAAAAGTACTGCTGACTTTAAAATAGATGCTATTGCCACCTTGATTAAAAAAGTTGGTTTTGATGTTATAGGTTTAACTGAAATAAACGATAAACAAGGAAATTCGGTTAACTACATCTTAGATGAGTTAAATAAAAATGGAGGTAATTATAAATTAATTTTACAACCCCGTGAACAAACATTGTGACAAAACACAAAATATGCTTTTTTTCAAGGTGGAGCAACTGAGCAAATTGCTATTATATATAATGCGAATGTATTACAGCCAACAAATTTTACTAAAACAAATCAAAATAGTGCTTCATTTCGTGAAAGCATAAATTTATACGGAGAAGTGATACCTAAAAATTAATATTCAACATTTTTCAAGTTTTAAATTATGATAAAATAACTATAATGTAGTTATTTTTGGAGGGGTAATGTTACGGATAATAAGTGGTTTATATCGTAGTAGAAAGATTAGTCAGCCTGATTTAAAAGATACAAGGCCTACAACAGATAAAGTTCGTGAGGCTGTTTTTGCTTCATTGCAGTTTAAAATAGAAAATAAAAGTTTTTTAGATCTTTTTTCTGGTTCGGGTGCGATTGCGATAGAAGCATTAAGTAGGGGTGCTTTGAAAGTATATGCAGTGGAAAAAAATATAAAGGTCTTTAGAGTGCTACAAGAAAATTTGCAGAGTCTAAAAATAGATACAATTAATGCTGTAGCATCGGATGCTTTGAATTTTTTGCAAGTCAATACAATGAAATTTGACTTCATCTATCTTGATGCTCCATATTTAGATTACAAATTACTTAATGATACTTTGCAATTAATTTCACAAGCAAAAACATTAAATATTGATGGAGAAATAATAATTGAGACAAATAAAGTTTCTGAAGTAGTCATTCCTGATGACTTTATAGTTTATAAAAGCAAAAGATATGGAAAGGTAGATATTTTATATCTTGCTTATGCTCAATAAAATCATCACAGTTACTTGTACAGAGTTAAGTTATCAAGGATTAGGTGTATGTCGCGAGCATGCTAAACCTATTTTTGTGCATGATCTTTTTGTCGGTGAAAAGGCAAAAGTGCAAATTTATAAAGAAACTACTAAATTTGCTTTTGCAAAAGTAGTCGAATTAATCACTAAATCTGAACATCGTGATAAATCATATTCTTGCATCAACAGTGCTCCTCTGATTAATTTAGCATATAACCAACAACTTGCTTTTAAAGAGAATTATCTTAAATCACATCTGATTCGTAATTTAAATATTAACGAATCAGTAATTGATGCATTTCAACCGGCAATCCAAGAAACTCATTACCGTAACAAAATTAAGGTTCCATTAAAGTTGATTGATAATATTTTGCATTATGGAGAATATGATAGTAATTCAAATAATATTTTAGTAACTGATGATATAAAAATCCAAAATAATATTTCTTTAAATGGAACATTAGATAAAATAATTAATGCATTGAATCAATATTCACAAAAAAGTCGTCGTTATAAAGTTTTAGAAGCATTTCGAGAAATAACTTTAAGAATAAATCATATAAACGAAGCGCAAGTGTTATTCAATCTTTCTAATGAACAAAATGTTTATAGTGAAATAATCAATACTTTAAAATCTATTGAAAATATTATTCAATTGTATTTTTATCAAAATCAAAAATTAAAATTAATTTTTGAGAAAAAACCTTTTTCAATTTTGATAAATAAAAAATCCTTTGATGTGCATATAAATTCGTTTTTTCAAATAAATATTGAGATGGCTACCAAAATTTTTAATGATATGCATAAAAAAGTATCAGAAAACTTTAAACGAAATTTCATCGATTTATATTGTGGTGTTGGAATTATCTCACAATTAGTTGCTTATAAAAGACATAAAATCTTAGGTGTAGATATTTCAAGAGAAGCAATTGCTGCAGCAAAAGATAATGCATATGTAAATGGATTTAGATCGGCTAAATATATAAATGGCGATGTTTATCAAGTTATAGATTTGTATAATTTAGATATTAATGATACTATTGTCGTTTTAGACCCACCCAGAGCTGGTTTAGATGCAAAATTGACCAAATGATTGAATAATATAAATTCATTTATTTATATGTCATGTGAACCAAGAAGTTTTATACGTGATTTACAAAACTTACAACAACAAGGTTTTAAAATTAATTACATCAAAGGTTATGATATGTTTCCAAACACCCCACATTTTGAAATAGTCGCTTATCTTAGTAAGTAAACAAAGCAAGTAGGCGGAAGCACTACTACTTGCTTTTTTACTTAAAGATTTTTAAAGATGAAATGTAATCATTCATATAATCGATATCCAATTGATTATAAGAATTAACGGGTAGTTTAATTTCTACATTCGGAATTTCACTTCGTAAGGTTCGACCATGGCCGATTGATTTAAAGAGTCTTTCACTGATAACGGTAGCAAGGTAAAACTTAGCTAATGGTTTATTATCAAATTCAGATTTGTATTTAGGAACAATATCACAAATATTCACAAAAGAAGTGGCACCAAATTCGAAATCACAATAATAGGTTTTCCCACCACCACCATCTCCTCCGTTAATGATGCAAATTTTATCACTGAATGTCTGAGATACTTTTTCTTTTATAAGTAAACCACCAATACCGTTATTGTCTTTTTTTGCTACTATTATTGGGATTCCGTTCTCATATTTATTTTCTAATTTACGATCAATTGATTTCTTTTGCATTCCTTTTGAAATAAATTCAATTACATCAGATATTTTAAAATATTTAAATTTAATATTTTGATATTTTTGCATATCTACAGGTGAGAAAATTAATTTATTACTGATGCCGCATAAAATTTTGGCAGATAAATTTTCTCTTATATATTTTATAAAAGTGTTTTTATTTACTTCAAAAGGGCGATTTGTTGTAAATTTTTCAAATGCAAGTTCTTCATCATATTTTAAATTTTGCATTACAGCTTGAAATTCTGTGTATTTACCCTTAAGAACTTCTTTAAGTCTTGCTACTTTTTCTTCATATAATTTAGTTTTCAATCGTTTTTCATTAGTATAGATAAATCCATCATTAGTAAAATCTACTAACAAAATATCTTGATTATGTCAGTGTGCTAATAATGCATCTGCATTTTGTCTTAGTGCATCTATTTTCTTGAGTGTTCGTGAATCATATTTTTTTAAAACTATCACTGATGTATTGACACCTGCATTAGGTTGAAATAAATCCCTAGGAAGTGAAATAATTTGTGTAATTTTAGACATTTCAAATATTTTTTTGAGATATGCAACATTTTTTGCATCTCTACCGTTTAGGTTTGTTTTAGGTATAATACATGCAATTAACCCATCTGGTTTTAAATATTTTAAAGTTGTATATAAAAACTTTAATTCATTATCACTTTGACTAAAGGGTGGATTCATTAAAACCTTAGAATACTCATATTTTAATCTTTCAAGTCTTTTAAAGCAGTCATCTTGATAAATTCGCGAACTTCCATCACCGTGTAATAGCATATTAATTCCTGCTAATGTCGAATTAAATTCGTCATATTCGATTCCAATGATTCTTTTTTCCTTTACTTCGATGCAAGCTTTATCAATTTGATATTCTTTTTCTTTTGCATTTATATTTGTTTGCTTTAAATAAAAATCATTTATGCTAGAAAACATATTAAACATTGCATTTACTAAAAAGGTACCACTCCCACATGTTGGGTCCATTATAACATCGTTAAATGGATCAACATCAATTAATTCGTACATTATTTGAGCGATGTGATCGGGTGTAAAAACTTCTCCTTTTTCATTTGAATTAGCTGAATTTCATTTACGAAAAACTTTTAAAAAAGCATTCATTATATCGTGGCCTTTATAGTCTTTGTGACTGATATTAATAAGGTTATAAATATTACGAATCGAATCAACTATTTCAATTAAGTCAGAAATTTTAGCCATTTTCAATGTCTTATCATCAAGGTATTTATAGATATTATTCTTCTTTTCTTGTTTTGATATATCTTCAGTAAGTGGAGTATCTTTTAGAGCATCCAAAATACTAGAAAGCAGCAAACTTGTTGATTCACGATTTAACTTATCATCTCCTTGAAATTTATAACAAAGCATCACAGCACCAATAAATGGAACAGTCATTTGCTTGTTTATTTTAGCATTACGAAAAGAATTTGCAAGCTGCATTGCATAATTACTGATTAAAACTTCATTATTTTCTTTGATATCTTTAAAGTAGGTGTCTTTGTAGTATTTATGGTTTTTTACTTCAGATTCATTATCTAATAATTTTATTTCACCTTTATCATTCTTAATAAAAACATTTAAGTTTATACCGTTATATTGAAAACCGATGGTATTCTTATGTTTTTCAAACTTCATATAGTCATAAATTTGCTTTTCAAATTTTACCCCTTCTGCTTTAGCATCTAAGATAAAAATTACACCATCATAGAAATAATACCCATCTGGTTTTGTTGCTTCATATTTAGTATCAGATGTTTTTTTATAAAGAGGAATGGTACCATCAGTATTATTTTTTAGTCCTAATATATTAGTAAATGATTCTACAATTTTAAACTCACTGCGCGTCATAAAACCTCTAAAATATTTTGTATTTTAATTCTACCATTTTTTTCTTATTGATTTTTAAAACATCTCATAATTTCAAATTATTAACAAATTTATTCACAAATTATGTTTGAAATAGATATTTAGTAAAATATTTGTAAATTTAAGTAAGCAAAAAAAATATTTTGGTAAAATTGTAATACTAAATAAATAAAGGAGTTATATGCCAAGAGAAGGTTATACATTAGCATGTACAAAGTGCAAAATGGAAAATTATATTTCAAAGAAAAATAAAAAAACTCATCCTGAAAAAGTAGAGTTAGCAAAACACTGTCATAAATGTAATGCGCATACAGCACATAAAGAAAAGAAATAATGCAGCAATAACTGCGTTTTTTAATTTAGGAGTTTTATGAATCGTAAAAAATTAGATGAAATGTTCGCTAAAACTGGTGTAGAAGTTTTAATTTCTGAAGCACCACAAACAAGACTTTGATATGCCGGAGTTCAAACAACTGATGGATTCATCGCTATTGAAAAAGATGAAGCAACCTTATTTGTTGATGGAAGATATATTGAGTATGCACAAAAAAATGCAAAGAATGCAGAAATTGTTTTAATTAAAGGTGATGCAGTTAAAAATTGATTTGCAGCAAAGAACTTTAAGAAAATAGCACTTGAAAAAGAATATTTAGTAAAACAAGTTCAAGATCAAATTTTATCTTGAGTAAATCCCGATCATATTGAGTGAGTTTCAGCGCAACATCTTAGAATATTAAAAGATGATGGAGAAATTGAGTTAATACAAAAAGCTGTAGATATTTCTATGCAGGCACTCAATGAACTTAAAGAGTGAATCAAACCTGGTATGAGTGAAAAAGAAGTTGCTTTTAAACTGAATTATTTATTAAAGTTAAAAGGTGCAGAAAAAGAAGGATTTGAGGAAATTGTCGCAACTGCTGAAGCTTCTGCGGAACCTCATCATCATCCAACTGATAAAAAACTTGTTAATAACAATTTACTAAAAATAGATTTTGGAGCTCAATACAAAGGATATACAGCAGATATTACACGTACCTTTATTTTAGGTGATGAAAAACTAGCAAATCCAAAGCAACTTGAAATCTTAGAAATCGTTAAAGAAGCAGCAGCAGCAGGGAGAAAAGCGGTTCGTCCTGGTATCAAAGCATCACAAATTGATAAAGTATGCCGTGATTATATTGAAGCAAAAGGTTATGGACAATACTTTGTGCATTCTACTGGACATGGGTTAGGTATTGATGTTCATGAGTTTCCTAACGTTTCAAAATTTTCTAATTATGTTTTAGAACCTGGTATGATAATAACAGTTGAACCCGGAATATATATCGAAGGTTTAGGTGGTGCTAGAATCGAGGATGATGTTCTAGTTACAGAAAATGGTTATTATGTCTTTTCTAGACCTAATGAAAACAAATAATGAATCAATGAAATGATAAAAATATCTTAACTTTGAGTGATTATCTTGATGTTGGAGATGGATATAAATTGTATTATCGTGTTAGTGGAAACCGCTTTAGCGGATATCCTGTAATTATTTTACATGGTGGACCAGGTGCTTTTAATACAAATCCATATTTAAGAATTTTTGATAAAAGTAAGTTTTATTTAATTTCTTTTGATCAAAGGGGATGTGGTTCTAGCAAACCAAAATGAATTCCTGATTCAAATACGATAGATGATCAAATTGAAGATATTGAGCGAATTAGAAAACATTTTAAGTTAAATAAAGTAACCTTATTTGCAGGAAGTTGGGGGACTACATTAGCATTACTTTATGCTATTAGATACCCAGAAAATGTTGCTTCTATGTTGCTGCGTGGAATTTTCTTAGCACGTCAAGAAGACATTGATTTTCTATATGAACCTAATGGAGCGGCAACCTTTTATCCAGAAGCATATAAGAAATTTTATAATGCAGTTGCTAAATATGATGGTGCAAAAGTTTTGGAAAAATACTATAATGCTTGAACTAAAATCTTAAAATCTAAGAACGCAAAAGAAAAAGAGATTAAATTGATTCAAAACTTTTGCGAGTGAGAAGAATCAATTGTTACAATTGAACCACAAGAAAGGTATTTAAGCCGAAAACAAATTCGCCAAGTACCTGTTCTTCAAGAAGAACACAAAGATTTATTTTACAATCAATTACATTTCTTTTTAAATAAATCACTTTTACCTTCGGATAATTATATTCTTGAAAATGCACATAAAATAAAAGATATTAGAACATATATTGTGCATGGTCGTCAAGATGTAGATACCAGACCAATAGGTGCATATTTATTAGCTAAAGAACTAAATAATGTTAAATTAACTTTTATTAATGGTGCGGCACATTCAATCAATGAACCTGGTATCAATCATAAGTTAAAAGTATTTGCTGATAATATATATGATTATCTTACAGAAAATCACATCCAAAAATAGATGTGATTTTATAAATACGATTTTTTAATCGGATGCTCACTAGTAATTTTGACAACCTTGTTTTTTAATGAACTAAGTAGTCTTTGTCCTGCTTTGGTATCTGAATTAATAAGGTGTATATTTTTTAAAGCTGTATCAATAATGTCTGCTAATAATGCTCATTGTTTAAAACCACGACTAGTCATAGCAGCAGTACCAAGGCGGATTCCACTTGCTAAAAAAGGTGATAGAGTATCAAATGGAATAGTATTCTTATTTGCTGTAATATTAATTTTATGTAATACTTTTTCGGCTTCTAAACCGTTTATTTGATAGGTTTTTAATACATTAATCATAAATAAATGATTATCAGTTCCTCCACTAATAATTACTGCTCCACGACGCTTGAATGCATCGCAAAAACGCTTCGAGTTATTAATGATATCTTTAGCATATTGCTTAAATTGTGGTTGTAATGCTTCGTAGAAAGCAACTGCTTTACCAGCAATAGCATGAAACAATGGACCACCTTGATAACCAGGAAACACTCAACGATCAATTTTTTTAGCCAATTCAGCATCATTAGTCATAATTATTCCCCCACGACCACCTCGTAAAGTTTTATGAGTTGTAGATGTAATAATATGTGCATAATTAACCGGAGATGGAAATACTCCACCAGCTATCAATCCTGCTAAATGCGCAATATCTGCAAGCAACTTGGCACCGACTTTATCAGCAATTTGCCGAAAACGTTTAAAGTCTATTAATCTTGAATATGATGAATATCCACAAATAATCAAATCCGGTTTTTCTTTAATAGCTAATTCTTCGATTGCATCATAATCTAATAATTCATCTTTGGATAAATCATATGAAACTGATTGATAAAAAATCCCACTAAAAGAAATTTTATATCCGTGAGTTAAGTGCCCACCGCTATTTAAGGATAATCCCATAATTTTCCCACCTGAAGGTACACATGCAGCAATAGCAGCAGCGTTAGCAACTGAACCAGAATATGGTTGCACATTTGCATATTTAACACCATATAATAGTTTTAAACGATCAATAGCAGCTTGTTCGATCACATCTACATTTTCACATCCACCATAATAGCGTTTGTTAGGATATCCTTCTCCGTATTTGTTTGTTAACACACTTCCTTGTGCCTTTAAGATATCTTCAGAAACATAGTTTTCGCTTGCAATTAATTCGATGTGGTCCTCTTGTCTTTGTAGTTCGTTATTGATCGCATCGGAAACAACTTTATCATGTAGTTTAATTTTTGAATACATTTTTTACCTACTTATTAAATTTTTCATTTAATCTTTGTATAACTTCATCATTTGCACTAATTCTTAATGTAACATTGCGAGTATTTGTTTGTTGATAATTATCAATTTGTTGGATGTCATAAATTTGACCAAGACATCTTAAATTTGAAACAATATTACCTATATAATCGGTATTTTTAAGTGTAAAAGTTAAATCAAGAGTTTTTAATGGGCTTAAATCTACTGGGATATATTTAATCTTATTATTTGCTTTTATATCCATAAATTCTGCATAAAAAGCATTTGTTTGATCATATTTGGGATGGATTTTTCCAATTCATCCGATAATCGTATTATTGTATTTTATATAAGCAGAAACATTTGGATGAATATAATCATTATCCTTTAGTGCAGTAAATTTAACATCAAAACCTAAGAAATTAATAACATCTTGTTTTAGTTGTTCAAAAGTCTTTGTTGTGCTCACAAGTCCTCAAACCATTATATTTTCTGAAATCATTCCATATTCAAAAATGTTAATATTGCTCATTTTACGCTTTTGATTGTATGCTACAACTTCTGAAAGTGATGTAATAATCGAATTACGAATACATTCGCGTTCTTTTGAAACAAAAGTCATTAAATTGATTTGTTTTTCAAATGAAAAAGGATTTAATTTATTTTTTTCTTTTGAAACAAGAGTAAAGGTTCGTACTTCATTATATCCTTGGTGCTGAAAATATGATTTAGAATTATTAATTTTTTGTATATGAGCAGGAACAGTTTTAATTGGTTGTGGTTTGAATTTTGCATATGAATAAAATCTAAAAATTTCTTCGATTATATCTTCAAAAACTTCTATATCATAACGATATTCAGGGGGAGTTATTTTATTATTTTCAAATCTAAATCCAAGCAAAGTTAGTTTTTTTAAAGCATTATCAAAAACATTTATTTCATTTATACCTGCATATTTCTTTAAAAGTTCTGCATTATATATAATGCTTGGTTGCTTATGATAAATAATAGGGTTAATTATTTGTGAAATCTGTAAATTTTTGCAATAAAAACGAATAAATTCCATCGCAACTGAAGCAAGGTAAGCAGTTATAACCCTTGAACCTTGACTTGATGCAGTTGTGCTTATCCTTATTTCTTTTGTGCTGTGACGAATGTATTTAGGATCAAAAACACCTACTTCAAATAAATAGTTTTCTGTATCTAAATCAGTTTTTGTGGTTTCTAGACCGATAACAGAAGCAAGTGAAATAATATTGCTGTCATCTGAAATAGCTAAAACATTATCAACAGCAACTTTTTTACCACCTAATATCTCAATCTCACCAGAATACAATTTTGCAGTAATATTTTTTTGTAGTTTTGCAGCATTATAAACGTGTACTGGAACACCGATATTAATTAATGTTAAATTTGTTAGGTTAACACTTCAATCAAATAAAGAAGAAATATCGTGTTTTGCTAATAAAGTTTTTTCGTAAATACTTGTTTTTAATTTTCCTTTTATTTCAGTAAAACTAAGATTTTTTGCTATTCCATTGGCTGCTTTAAAATCACTTATAAAATTTGGTTCTTGTTCTTTTGATTCAAAAACAAATTTAGTGTTAAAATATGCAGCAAGTTCTTTAGCAAGAATAAAATATGAATTTGCATCATTGCGGTTTGCATTGATTGCTATTTCGATTAGATAATCATCGATACTTAAAAGTTGCATTGGATCATCGTTTATGCTTGCAAAATCATTTGGTAAGACTAACAACTCATCTTTTTTTGACAGTAAGTCTCATTTATAACCTAATTCTGATCAAGATGCTAACATCCCTTGTGATGGATAACCTTTAAGTGTTTTTTCACCAAAGATAATTTCACCTCTTTTTGCACCAACAGGAAAACAAACAACTAAATCACCTACCTTTAAGATTCGATTAGTTGTTTGGATTGTAATTTGTCCTTTTTTAGTTTTTAATTCAACAACATCTAAACGATCAGAATTTGGATTTTTGAAGACATTAATAACTTTTGCAAATAAAATATCTTCTATATTAGCAAATTTTCTCACATCCTCAACTTCAAAACCTATTTCATTTAATGCATTTGTAGTTTCTTCTGCAGTAAGTTTGATATCTGGTAAATAACTATTTAGATGTTTTAGTGAAACGAGCATTAAAAACCTCCTCATGTGGTAAATTTCAATCGATTTCTGTTTTATTTTGAATTTTTAAAAGATGATTAACTTTTAAAAATATTTGTGAATTATTAAATCCTTTATTAAATGACAACGGTGAAGGATGTGAGGATTCGATGATATTTTGTTGTTTAATTTTATCGAAGTTAGATAAATTATATACAGTTTCTTTTGCTTGTTTGCCTAGTATAACAAAAATTATATCACTATTTGCCTCGATGATTTTATCTAGGATTACTGATGTAAATTTTTGTCATCCGATATATTTATGTGAATTAGGTTTACCTTTTATAACTGTTAAAACTGTATTCATCAATAATACACCTTGCTTAGCTCAATTAACTAGTGAATTAGTTTTTATGACAATATCTGGATAATCTTGTTTAAGGACTTTAAAAATGTTTGCTAAACTCTTTGGTGTTTCGTCTTTTCAACTAGAAAAAGCCAATCCGTCTGCGCTATCATCATTATAATAAGGATCTTGACCTAGAATAACAACTTTAGTTTCATTAACTTGAAAAAATTCAAAAGGCTTAAATATGTCCATTTGGTGTGGGTAGATGGTTTGGTTATTTAATTCTGCTTCTTTTAAAGAATGAAAAATATTATCAAAATAACTTTTTTTACCTTCTTTTTGTAAGATTTGTAAAAAACTATCTTTCATTGCTAAATTGCTCCAAAATTCTTAAATCATTACGATATAAATCCCTAATATCATTAAATCCATATTTAATCATTGCAAGTCTTTCGACTCCTACACCAGCAGCAAAAGCATTAAATTTAGCATCAAATCCTGCCATTTGTAGCACTTTCGGATGCAGCATTCCAGCACCTAAAACTTCTATTCAATGATTTTTATAAAACATATCTACCTCCACACTAGGCTCGGTAAATGGAAAATAACTAGGACGCAACCTTATATCAATTTCTTCTTCCAAAACATAGGATAGAAAGGATTTTAAAGTTCATATGAGATTTGGAAAACTAACGTTACCAACACAAACAAAGTCGAGTTGTGTAAACTGATGTGAATGAGTAGCATCATCTTCATCATTTCGATACACCTTACCTAATGCAAATGTTGAAATTTCGATATTTTTATTTTCGTGTAGAACTTTTGCAGTAATTCCAGTATTATGAGTTCTTAATAATGTTGTAGCATTTAAATAAAGTGAATCATGCATTGCTCGAGCCGGATGATTGATGGGGATATTAAGTTTCTCAAAATTATATAAATCAGAAACTATTTCACCACTTTCTTGCTGATAATAACCATGCTGAATAAACCAAGTCTTAATGTGTTCTTCGATTAATGTTATCGGATGCAAGCTACCAGGTTTGTATACAGGTTTGCTAATATCAATAAATTCTGAGTTTATTTTACGATCTATTTCTATTTTTTCCAATCTTTCTTCAGCATTTTTAAAAAACTCTTCATATGTTTTCTTTAATTCATTAATTTGTTTACCGATTTGTTTTTTTTGTTCAACTGGTGCAGTTTTTAGACTTTGTTGTAGTTGATATATTTGTCCATCTGATGAATAAATTTTAGCTTTTGCTTGTTTAAGATCTTCGAGTGTATTTATATCTTCAAGTTTTAACATTATTATTCCTTTTTATAGTGTTTTTTTCATTCTGCTTTTAAATTGTTTCAATATTCTAAAATGTTTTGTTCATTTTTGTTGCTGCTTGGAATGTAAAATTTAGTATTTTGTAGTTGTTTTGGTAAATATTGTTGATTATTTCAATGTTTAAAATAGTCATGTGGGTATTGATAACCAACTCCATCACCTAATTTTACTGCAGATTTATAATGTGAGTCTTTTAAATAAGATGGTATTTGGTAAATGTTACCATTTAAAATGGTTTGCTTAACTTTATCACGTGCTAAAACAACGGAATTACTTTTAGGAGACGAAGCAAGTTCGATTATTGCTGATGTAATAGCAAGTTCCCCCTCGGGGATACCTAGTCTTTCAAAAACTCTTATGGCTGCTTCAGTTTTTGCACCTACCATTGGATTTGCTAATCCAATATCTTCGTATGCAACAGCAAGCATCCTTCGAAACAAACCATCATTATCACCACTTTGTAAAATTAAAAAACCATAATATAATGCAGCATCAATATCACTACCACGAAGTGATTTGTGAAATGCTGAAAGGTTATTATAGTGAGCACTTTGCTTATTATCGCTATAAAAATTGATATTTGGTATTATAGTTTTTAAGTCATTTTTACTAACTTCTTTTCCATCTTTTTTTAATAGTGCAAGTAATTGTAAGTTATTTATACTTGCTCTTAAATCACCACTTGAAAAAGCTGCTAAATTGACTAAATTTTCCTTGCTTATTTTTAAATAAGGATAATTTTCTTTTATAATTTTCTCTAGCGTTAAAGCGATATCTTGAACATCTATTTTATTAAACTGCAAAATCTGCATTCTGCTACGAACAGCAGGAACAACTTTAAAATAAGGATTTTCTGTTGTTGTAGCATAAACAATTATTTTATCAAACTCTAAATAAGATAGTAATATATCTTGCTTATCACGATTCAAACGATGGATTTCATCGATTATTATAACATCGCAATCATCTAAAATTTTTATTAAATCTGCTTTATTATCAATCGATGCATTAAAATACCCCGCTTTTAAATTTAACTCATTTGCTAAAACAAAAGCAGTTGTTGTTTTACCTGTTCCACTTTCACCGAAAAACAAAAAACTAGAAGTAATTTTGTTTTCAATTACCTCCTTAAGCAATTTTTTAATATGATTTTGACCGACAATATCATCTAATTTCCGTGGTCTCAATAAATTTGCTAAATTTTTGTTCATATATTATTTTATAATTATAACGATTTTTTGATTTTTATAGGTGTTAAAGAACAAAATTATTTTTTTTGTGTATAAACTTGTGGATAATTTAATAAAACGAATGTATAAATAGAACTTATTATTGCCATACTATGTATATTTTTAGTTTTTTTAAAAAAAAGATGGATGTAAAATTGTTCATAAATAAAGAAAAAAATTATCAACAAAAATAAATTAGTTTAAAATTAAATTGCTATGTATAAATCAAAATTAGACATTAAAGAAACACAAATAGCTATTCAAGATCTTAAACAAATTTTTCAAGCAAATATTAAGGTAGCATTAAACTTGACTAGAGCAACTGCACCGTTATTTTTAGATGCAAAAACAGGACTAAATGATGGTCTATCAGGTGAAAAGGCAGTCTGATTTAATCCAAAAGATTCTAATGTTCGCTTAGAAGTCGTGCATTCGTTAGCAAAATGAAAGCGTCATGCATTAAAACAATATCAATATTTAGATGGTGAAGGTATTTATACTGATATGAATGCAATCCGTCGTGAAGAAGAGCTCGATTCGACTCATTCATATTATGTAGATCAATGAGACTGAGAAAGAATTATTTCGCGTGATGATCGTAATTTAGGTTTTCTAAAAAAGATTGTAAGTAAAATTTATGATGCTGTTAAAGCTACTAAGTATGCATTGCAAGAAGAATTTCCAAAACTTACTGATAAACTTGCTGAAAACTTATTTTTTATTAGTGCTCAAGATTTAGAAGATTTATATCCAAATTTATCACCTGAACAACGTGAAGATGTAATTGTAAAGGAAAAGGGAGCTGTTTTCGTTTATAGCATAGGTGAAAATCTTAAATCAGGTATAGTTCATTCAAAACGTGCATTTGACTATGATGATTGAAAATTAAATGGTGATTTGTTGGTGTATTCTTATGTTTTAGATAAAGCAATCGAGTTATCATCGATGGGAATACGCGTGGATGCTGAATCGATGTTAAGACAATCGAATATGGATAAAGAAAATTTGTTAAACCTGTCACCGTTTCATTATAAAATCCTTAATGATCAATTACCATTAACTATTGGGGGTGGAATCGGTCAAAGTCGTTTAAGTATGTTCTTACTTGAAAAAGCACATATCGGTGAAGTTCAGTCAAGTTATTGACCAAAAGAACACATCGAAGAAATGAAAGACAAAGGTATTGAATTGTTATAAAAATATGTTTTTACCTATGATATAGGTAAAAACATTTTTATTCTGATTGATAGTCGACATCTGATTGTTGATTTTGTGGTTCTTTATTTAAGTTTTGATTAATTAATTTCAGTTGCTCTAAAATTAATTCATCTGTGGTAGGTTTAACTACTTCAGGTTCGATTGCAACAGGTGGATTTTTCTTTAATCTATACCTTTTGATACCAGTTTTTATTATAAAATAAGACATTAACATAATAAATAAGGTGAATGAAATGATTACAAAATTAATTATTGCACCTAAAAATTTCCCGTATTTAATACCTTTTCACACTAAACTTTCTAAGTCTTTAAATTTATCACCAAGGATATTATGTGCAATTGCAGACATAATAACATCGTTTGCTAATGAAGAAACTACTGCATTAAATACTGTCCCAGCCAAAAAACCAACGGCAAGTATAATTAAGTTACCTTTTTTAAAGAATTTCGATGCTTCTGTAAATGATTCATAAAGTAAAGACTTCTTATTATCTTTTTTATTCATTGCTTCCTATCTTAATTTAATTACATCAACTGCAACTATTTCATCATTGTCTTTTAAATTAATAATACGAGAACCTTTAGTTTGACGTGATGATTTAGGTATTTGTGTAATTTGTGTTCTAATAGTTATCCCTTGTGAAGTAATTATCAATAATTCATCTTCTAAACTTACAAATCCTGCATAAATAAGATTTCCAGCTTTTATATTATCAATTCCTACAAGACCTTTAACATTACGTTTAGTTAAATTATATTCACCTTCATCAGTAAGTTTTCCATAACCTTTTGAACCAAGAGAAAGCACTAAATTGCCATCACGGTTCGATGAAGCAGATACAACATATTGATTTTCTTCAAGTTTTATTGCTCTTACACCGATGCTATTACGACCTAATGCTCGAATATCATCATTTTTAAAGATTGCAATATTACGATAGTTATTTGCAACTAAAATATGATCTTCATCAGATGATAAGAATGCACATACTAATTCATCTGCATCAGCTAGTTTGAAGGCAATAAGTCCATTGCGACGAACAACTTTAAAAGAAGCTATATCAGTTTTCTTAAAGATACCAAACTTTGTTACAGTAGTTAAATATTGATTTTGCTCATAATCATCAACACTAATAATAGAAATAATCTTTTCACCATTATTAACATCTAAGGTTTCTAAAACATTTATAAAAGGAACACCTTTACTTTGTTTGGTTCCTTCTGGAATTTGGTGCCCACGAAGTTTATATGCTCTACCAAAATTTGAAAATAACAATAAATCAGTATGGGTTTTTGCTTGAATAATCATCGCGATATCATCGTCTTTATATGTTTTCATAGCAACCGAACCAACTCCACCACGTTTTTGTGTGTTATATTCATCTAAGTTAATACGTTTCACATAACCATTTACTGACGTTGTGATTACAATATCATTTTCAGGGATTAAATCTTCTTCAGTTATTTTACCAGCACCAGAAATATCAATTTGTGTGCGACGAGCATCATTAAATTTTGCTTTAATTTCCTGTAGTTCACTAATAATTAAATCAATTAATTTATCTTCGTGTGCTAATATATTTTTATAATGAGCAATTTCAGTTAATAAATTTTTTAATTCTTCTTGCATCTTTTCGATACTTAATCCTGTTAAACGACGCAAATTCATATCTAAAATTGCTTTAGTTTGTTTTTCGCTTAACTCAAAACGCATACTAAGCTTTTCTTGTGCAATTAAATCAGTTTTGGATGCTTTAATGATTGCAATAACTTCATCAATATTAAAAATAGCAATTTTTAAACCTTCTAAGATATGCGCTCGTTCTTCGGCACGGGTTAAATCAAATTTTAATCTACGGGTAACAACATCTTTTTGATGTTTTAAATATTCATTAAGAGCAGTTTTTAATGTAAGTAGTTTCGGTTCACCATTGACTAAAGCAACTAAATTAGCACTGTATGCAGTCTGTAAATAAGTTTTTTGATATAACTTATTTAAAATAATATGTGGGTTGAAGCCACGCTTAATATCAATCACAATGCGAATTCCATCGCGATTTGATTCATCGCGTAAATCAGCAATTCCTTCAATTTCTTTATTTTTATGTTGTTCAACAATTTTTTGAATTAAAGTGGTTTTTTTAATCGCATATGGTATTTGCGAAACTATAATTTGTGATTTACCATTCGCTTTTTCTATAATATTAGTTTTAGAGCGAACTATAATGCTGCCACGTCCTGTTTCATAAGTATCAATAATCCCACGAGTACCTAAAATTATTGCTCCCGTAGGAAAATCAGGACCTTTTATATGTTGCATTAACTCTTTGGTGCTGATGTTAGGATTTTTGGCTAAAGCAACTGTAGCATCAATAGTTTCACCTAAATTATGTGGAGGGATTTCGGTTGCCATACCAACAGCAATACCAGATGAACCAGATACAAGTAGGTTTGGAAAGCGAGAAGGAAGTACAGCAGGCTCTTTTTCGCTTGCATCATAGTTATCCACAAAATCAACTGTTTCTTTTTTTATTCCTTCTAGCATTTCAGCAGATAACTTAGACATACGAGCTTCGGTATAACGCATCGCAGCAGCTTGGTCACCATCGATTGATCCAAAGTTTCCGTGTCCATCAACTAACGGATAACGCATTGAAAAATCCTGTGCCATACGAACCATTGCTTCATAAACCGATGAATCACCATGAGGGTGATATTTTCCGAGTACATCTCCAACAATACGCGCTGATTTACGGTGTTGCGAACCAGGAGTAATACCTAACTCAGACATATCATATAAAATTCTACGGTGTACTGGTTTTAGTCCATCGCGAACATCTGGGAGTGCTCTAGAAACAATAACACTCATAGCATATTCTAAAAAGGATGTTTTCATCTCATCATCGACTAGAATTGGATGCAAACCGTCTTTTGATTCGCTGATGATTTGTGATGAAACTTGATATTCTGCATTATTTTGTGGAATTTCTTCTTCGTCTTCTTCTATTATTGGTTCTTTTTTCTTAAAGACGATGTGGTTATCTTCTTCATAGTCATATTCTTTAATTTTTGTTTTTTTCTCTTGATTTTCTGCCATATCCCCTCCAATTTAATAAATTAAAAATTTATTAAATTATACACAATTTTTTGTTTAAAGTTATTATAAACAGCTAGAATTAAGTATTTTTTTGTCCCTGTGAACAAGCAAAAAAGAGAAAATTACGAATTATTTTCTCTTTTTTGCAATTTTTCTTCTTGTAATCTAACTAAATTTTTCAAATCCTTAACTTCTTTTAAGGTAAGTGGTCGATAGGTTCCAATTGGCATTTTTTCTACTGTGATTCCTGCATATTCAAGTCTTTTTAGATTGATAACTAACTTATCTACCAATTTAAATAATTCTTTAACATGATGATATGTTCCTTGTGTTAAAACAACAAAATAACTTTTTGGTGAATCGCTTCCACAAGGGATAACATCCTGCACACTTTTAACTCCATTAACTTTAACTATTGAATTAAGTTTCTTTAATTCTTTTACACTAAGTTTTTCGTTTATTCTCGCTCGATACACTCTGGGGATCTGATATCTTGGATGCATTAATTTATTTGCTAAATCACCATCATTTGTCATTATTAGTGCTCCAGTAGTATCATAATCAAGACGCCCTACTGGGAACACTTTATAAGGAACATTCATTAAATCTATCACAGAAGGTCTATTGAAATTATCTTTTAAAGTTGTAATAGTTTTTGTTGGTTTGTTTAAAACATAATAAACTTTTTGTTGCTGAAATATAGGTTTATTTTTCACAAACACATTATCGCTAAAATCTGCTTTATCACCTAATTTAGCTACCATACCATTTACTGTTACATAACCTTTTTCAATTAATGTTTCTGCTTCACGTCTTGATGCGATTCCAGCTTGTGAAAGTAGTTTTTGTAATCTAATTTTTTCCATTTTAATCTTTCATATATAAGTTGTATAAATTTAGTGATTCATTAGAGAATTTTACACCTTTTGAAATATTAAAATCATAGGTTTGTTTTACAACTTCTTTAAAGCCAGCATCTAAATTAGTTAACGCAAGATCTCGTATTTTTTGAATTCCAGTAAAACGTCGTCCTTGACAAATTTTATCGGCGACAAAAATAATTTTATCTAACTTGCTCATATTCGGATGTAATTGGGTATGATAACGAACAGCTTGTAAAATGGCTTGATTATGTAGCATATATCCATGCTTTAATCATATATATGAACAGATTTGGTGTAAAAATGCTGGATTTTCTTCTTTAATATCTGGTTCAAACTCTTTAATTGCTTGCAGCGATCTTTTAACATCCCATTCTTTTGCAATATCATGTGTTAATCCTGCGATATAAGCATCCTTAGCAGGATAATTATGAGCTTTAGCAAGTTTGACAGCAAAATCAGCTGTTGCTACAGAATGCTTGGCACGCAAAGCAGAAAGGCTATTATGAATAATTTGTTCTAAATATAAACCGTCTTTTTGAATGTAGTTTAAAACTTTTTTATCTACATGCGATAGCATTCCGTTTTTAAAATCACTTGATGCAAAATCATAAAGAGGGTTATTTAACAAAATTCCATTATATTTTTTTAAGTTAATTTTATTAATGTTTTTATCACGACGAAATACGGTTATTTGTGTGAGTTGAGAGATAATATCAATGTCTTTTCATTTATTTAATTTTGGTAAATTATCACTCCCGATTAATAAAAAAAGTTGATCATTAGGATATTTTTGCCTTAGATATTTTACTGTATCAATGGTATATGAGACATTATTTCGCTTAATTTCAAAGTCACATAATTGCATTTTCTCTTCTAAAACCAGCTGAATCATTTCTGCTTTTTGATATGGTTTAACTAATTTTGTTTTAGACTTAAACGGTGATGTAAAAGTCGGAACAAATAGTAGTTTATCTAAATTAAGTTCTTTAATTGCATATTTTGCAAGCTTTATATGACCAATATGAATTGGATCAAATGAACCACCATATATACCTATTTTCATAATTTACCTCTTAAAGACACCTACTTCAATTGAATCAGATTGTCCCCTTCTTTTTTTAATTCGTTCGATGTTATAGTCCGCCAAAGTTTTTAAACTCTTCATTTTCATTTTTGTATTCACTTTATTAATAATTTGATCTACAATGTAGTTAGATTTACATACTTTTGGTGTTTCTAAAATACTTAAACTACGGTAGTTTTCAAAGGAATTGATTAAGTTTGATACACGGATGCTGATTCCGATGATTTTGGTATCTAAAAAATTATCATAAAAAAGTTGCTTACAATATTTAATAATTTCATCTGCTTCATTGATAAATTTTTCAACTACCATATGTTTTGCAATTCAACCATCACTAAATGTTCGTACACCAAAGCTAATTTGATTACCTAGTTTATATAATTTTTGCAACCTTCTTGATACTTTTTGTGCTTGTATTGCTATATTTTGCAAAATATCTTCAGTGTTTATGTCTTTTTTGTTAAAGGTGATATCGTGACTAATCCCTTTGACTTCAGGAATTTCATCACTAACATCTGAATCAGCAAAATAATTTAAAGCATCTATGAATTTATATCCAGATGTTTTAAAAATTGATGTCAGTCTTATATCATTATAAGTTAATGTTGCTAAATCCCCAATGGTATTTATTTCAAGGTTTTTAAAGTGATTACCAAGTTTTTCTCCGATACCGTGAAATTTAGTAATCGGTAGACTAAAGAAACGTTCTTGATAATTTTTGCTATTAGTTACAGCAATTCCCTTTGGTTTAAATAAATTAGTTGTCATTTTTGCATAAAACTTAGTTTTAGAAATTCCAATACTAATAGGGATTTTAAAGTTATTTTTGATATCATCTTGCAATCTTTTAGCAAGTTGTAAAGCTTTTTCATCGCTATCAATGCTGCTATGAACTTGGATGTAGCATTCGTCAATTGACCCGATTTCAAATTTAGCAGCATAGAACTTTTTAATATATCTAAAAATCGCATTTGAAGTTGCAATATATAAATCAAAACGAGGTTGTTCAATGATTGTTTTTGGTTCTTTTTTTAATATTTCTGATATTTTTGCCCCCGCTTTGATACCAAGTTGTCTAAGTTCATAACTCACTGAAACAGCAACCGAATGGATTCCTTTATTTGCAATCGCTACTGGTTTATTAAGCAAATTAGGTTTTAAAGTTCTAATAGCAGAAACAAAATATGAATCAAAATCAATGTGAAAAATATAAGGTCTAGACATCTTTAAATGCTTTAGTTATCATTAAGGTGCAATGAATGCGATTTGGTTGACTTTTGATGTTATAAAAAACTCATAAATCACCTAATAAATCCATATGTTCATCACTGATATTTTCACCATTAACAAATTTGGTGAAAATATCTACTAGTAAGTCGATTTGTTCTTTTGTTTTGCCTTTAACAGCATCTAAAAACATATCAGCACCTGCTAAAAAAGGTGCACATCCGAGCCCATCAAAACTTGCATCTATTAGGATGTTTTGATCCCATTTTAAATCAACTAATAACTTATCCGAACAACTAGTGCTATAAAAAACATTTGATGTATCAAGTTTTGTTTTATTCTTTGGTTTAAGATAGTGATTCATTATCGTTTCGCGTGCTATATTCGGATTAAAATGCATAAAAATCACCTCCATTTGCTAAAGCATCAATTAATTTATCAATATCTGAATAATTATTATAAATACCTAAAGAAATTCTTAAAAACGAGTGTTCTTTAATGATATTTCTTATATAAGGAGCACAAAAAATCCCAGCAATTGTATAAATATTTTTGCTTCCCAAATATCCTGCAGCATCTTGTGCATTAATTCCTTTAACATTAATTAATGCGATAAAATCACCTGGTTTACTTGAAACAGTTATATTAGGTAAATTCATCAGTTTTCTGTGTAAATAAAAAGATAGATCTTTTAAAATTTCTTGAGTTTTTTGATAACCTACTTTGCCAAAAAACTCAAGTGCTTTATCAAACATAAAAAAACCTGCAATATCAGGGGTTCCTGGTTCAAATGCATTGATGGTATCTTTTAAAACCCATGATGCATCTTTATGAACTTCTGTAACACTACCACCACCAAATTTTACTGGTTTTAACTTCTTTAAAAGTGTTTCCTTAATTGCTAAAACACCCATACCGGTAGGACCGTAAAACTTATTTGTGCTAAAAACAATGATATCTGAATCATTTAATGAAACTTTTTGATGACTAATTGATTGTGCAGCATCGTTAAAGACATAAATATTCTTTGAATGTGCTATTTGTGATATTTTTTTGATGTCAAAATTTTGATTAAATGTGTTATTTTCTTGAGCGAATGCTAGAATTTTAATATTTTTAAAGGTTTGCAAATCTTCAAGTAAATTATTACTAATATGGATTTTGCATCCTATTTTTTTTGACACTTCAATTCACGGAATAAGGTTTGAAGAATGATTAAAAGCATTTAATAAAATTACATCATTTGGTTTTAATAAATGCGAAAACATATTTACAAACAAATTAATCGATTCAGTTGTTCCACTGGTAAAGATTATTTCATGATCCTTACTATCAATTAGTTTCGCCACTTTATTTCTAACAGATGCGATTTTTGAATTCACTAAATTTCCAAGTGGCGTGTCAGCTGTTCTTGAAGAAATTGAGATATTTTTATAATAGTTATAAATTGCATTTGTTGCAGAAATCGGTTTTAAAACCAATGCAGCACTGTCAAAATAAGTAATTTTATTAAGGATTGGGAATTGCTTACGAATCCAGTCATTCATTATAACAACCTCCTTAATATCTTAATCAAAAATATATTATAGTTAGGTATTTTTTTAAATTCATCTAAAAAATCATAGTAATAACTGCGTTTTTTATTATTAAAAGCTATCTCATTTTGAATTTCATCAAAAAACGAACATGTTTTAATAAATTTATGCTTTTTGTTTCTATAAATAAGTTGCAAAAACATATAGATAAAAAAGTTTTTAAGCATTAATTTATTTGTGTTTTTAACTATAAAACCTTGTAAAAAGTTATTTATAGTTGCATTAAAACCATTAAAATTATTTTTAATTTCAATTCATTGTATTTTCGATAAATCATATTTTTCAATAACATCTAAATCAATAAAAGTTTTGAATATAAAGTTAAATAAACTTTGATGCTTTAAAAAAATATATTTTAATAAAGTTTCATTAGTTTGCATTTCTGCTTTCAGAATCGAGTACAATAACTGCTTTATAAAAATTCTCTAAAATAGCATTGACAAATTGATATAAAAGTTCGTCATTAGAGGTTTTGTATAATTTAGATGGCTGTCCAAAATATTCTTTAGTAATAATCACGGCTTCATTTATTACAATTTTTGGTTGTATAGAATAAAGTTCTACACATGCATTTATTAATATTGCACGAATAAGTGGACTAAGTCGTTGTCACGGTCAATCCTCGTTTAATAACTTCTGCAGTATTTTTTTAACAAAAACAACTGAATTTTTGACCTTGATAAAGAAAAGTTTTTGTTCAAAATTTATTTGAAATTCATTAATAATAGCTTCAAGGTTATAAGGAATATCAAGTAATTCATGTTTATAAATAATTTCGATGTTTTTTATTCTTAATGCATGCCTAGAAATATTTTTTACTGCCATCTTTACCTCGGATGATTTTATTTTGCTATTATATCATAATTTACTTGATTTTTCGTATAAAAGGATGAAAACAAGCACCATATGTGCTTGATTTTAACTTTTAAATTATGATAAAGATTCTGCTAATAATTTCTGAACTTGTTCTTGGTTTTCACATTCAATTGCTTTTTGAGCAAGTTGTTGCATTTGTTTATAAGAAAGTTGATTTACTAATTCTCTACTTGCTAAGATATTATTTGCTGACATAGAGAATTCATCTAAGCCTAAACCTAATAAAATAGGTAAAGCATTACGATCACCAGCCATTTCTCCACACATACCAACTCATTTTCCGTGCTTATGTCCACCGTCGATGATATGTTTAATTAATCTCAAAATCGATGGATTAAGTGGTTGATATAAATAAGAAATATTTTCATTCATCCGATCTGCAGCCATTGAGTATTGAATTAAATCATTTGTTCCAATTGATAAAAAGTCAGCATATTTTGAAAACATATCAGAAAGTACTGCTGCAGCAGGTGTTTCCATCATCATACCTACTTCAATTTTATCCTTTGCAGCAATGTTTTTATTAGTTACATAAACTTCATCATATGCTTGGTTATAAAGTTCTTTTGCTGCTAAAAACTCATCAACATTAGTTATCATCGGAAACATTATTGCAACTTTACCAAACTCACTTGCACGAACTAATGCACGAAGTTGAGTTTTGAAAATATCTGGATTTTGTAGACAAAAACGAATTGCACGATATCCTAAGAAAGGATTCATTTCTTTCGGGAAAGCAAAGTATTTTAAAGTTTTATCCCCACCGATATCTAGTGTTCTAATCACTACTCTTTTACCATTCATTTTTTGTACTGCTTCTTTATAAGCTAAAAATTGTTCTTCTTCAGTTGGTCAGTGTTCATTATCCATATATAAAAATTCTGATCTAAACAATCCAATTGCTTCAGCATCGTTATCTAAAACGTCTTGTAAATCTTTTGGAGAACCAATATTTGCAGCAAGTTCAACATGGTGAAAATCAGTTGTTTGTGAAGTTTTTCCTTTTAAGTTTTTAAGTTTGTTTAAATATTCTTGATATTCTGTTTGTGCTTTTAAATATACCTTTTGTTCTTGTTCAGTAGGGTTAATAATAACAGTTCCTTTTGATCCATCTAAAGCAATTACATCACCGTTTTTAGTATATTCCATTACTGAATTTGTTCCAACAACTGAAGGAATTGCTAAACTACGAGCCATAATTGCTGTATGCGATGTAGGTCCACCAATATTTGTAACAAATCCCTTAACGAATTTTTTGTTTAATTGTACAGTTTGTGATGGGCTTAAATCTTCGGCAACAATTACAACTTCAGAATTAATTGATGTTAAATCTGGTTCTTCGATATTGTTTAAAGCAAATAATAACTTTTTAAGCACATCCTTGATATCTGCAACACGCTCACGCATATATTCATCATCGATACCTGCAAACATATTCGCAAACTCTGTATATACTTCATTTACAGCATATTCAGCAGTTAATGATTCGTTTTTGATTTTATTTTCAATACTTTCCTTAGCAGCCGGATCCATTACAAATCCAATATGTGCATCAAAAATTGCCGCATGTTCTGGATCGCTTGCTAAACTTTTAGTATGCTCAAGTTTTGCAATCACTTTATCAGTTGCATTATCATATGCTTTTAATTCTGAATCTATATTATTTGTATTTTTAGTAATTTCAACAGGTAATTCTTCGATTTTGAATACGTTAGCGATAGCAACTCCACGAGATGCTCCGATTCCTGTAAGTTTCATATTATCTCCTTTTTGCTTGATATATGATGTTGATATTTTATACTTTTAAAAAAAAGATTATATTAAATTAATTTGTAGTTTTAAAAAAGTATGTAAATAATTCCAATATTAATATAAATATATTTATTTAATATTCTAAATATTATATTTACTAAATGATAAAAATGAAAAATCATCACTTTTGTTTTAAAATTTGCTAAAAAAGTGTATTATTTAGTTAGTTGCCTTAGTGGTGGAATGGCAGACACTGCGGACTCAAAATCCGCCGGAGAAATCCATGCAGGTTCAAGTCCTGTCTAAGGCACCATATAATCAGCATTGCTGATTTTTTTATTAGGAGAATAAATGCAAGCAAAATATCAAGAATTATCTACCAGACTAAAAAAATATATGTCAATTGAAGCAATGTCGCGTTTTGAAGAGCCAGTAGTAGATGAACTTAAAAGAAATATTAAGGGTTTTGAAGTTTCTAGAGATAAATTAGGTTCAGTGATTTTTTACAAAAAATCAAAAGTAGAAAATGCTCCAAAAGTAATGATTGCTGCACATATGGATGAAGTAGGATATATGGTTCGCTTAATTGCTGATAATGGTAATTTAATGGTAACAGCAATTGGTGGACAATGACCTTCTGTTGTAATTGGAACTAAAGCAATTGTGGTGAATTCGCAAAATCAAAGATTTACAGGTGTTTTTGGACACACCAGCATCCATATCCAAACAAACGAATCACTTAAAAATGCAGTTAAGACTGATGATCTATATGTAGATTTAGGTTTTAAAAGTAAGCAAGAAGTTTTGGATGCAAAAATCGATATTGGAGATAAAATTTTCATTAGTGGTGAATATGTAGAACTTGCAAATGATTTAGTTGGTGGTAAAGCAATGGATAATCGTGCTGGAGTTACAGCATTAGAATTTATAGCTAAAAATATCGCTGATTTACAATTAGAATGTGATGTCTATTTAGTCGGAACAGTTCAAGAAGAGGTTGGAACTCGTGGAGCTAGAACATCCGTATCAATTATTAATCCAGATGTAGCATTTGCAGTCGATACAGGTGCTGCACACGATACAACTGGTGCTAAATCTGGTACACCAGTTTGTGGAAACGGAGTATCAATTTTAGTAAAAGATTCTGGAACCTTACCAGATGCTAAATTAATTGAATATCTCTTTGAAGTTGCAAAAAATAAACAAATACCTGCATATAAATATGTAGCAGGTGGTGGTGGAACCGATGCAGCAGAATTACAATTTGCACTAGGTGGGACTGCTGTAATGACTATTTCAATTCCACAAAGATATTTACATAGTCCTATTGGTGTTGCATCTTTAGTAGATATCCAAGCAACAATTGATTTAATGACAGAATTCTTAAGATCTTATTCACCAAAAATACACTCAGAAAAATTAGCATATAAATAGTCGGTTAATATCCGACTTTTTATATGCATATCAAATAAAATTCAACCATTTTTATAAAAAAGTATTATACTATACAAAATTTCAATATTTGTTTTTAGATATTAAGTTATCACTTATATATCTAAAATAAAAGCAAATAAAAAATGATATTTTAACTAAATATTTGCACATAATTGTTATTAAAATATCTATATATGCTATAAAAACAAAAAATTATGAGAATTTTGATATCATTAAATTATAAAGGATTATTATGCGAAAAAAGAAATTTAGAAAATATATAGTTCCTACTTTTTTAGGTTTTACAACAGTTTCTGCTGTAGCTTGCACTAATGCAAACACAGAAGTATATGAAAAAAAACAGATACATCTTAAAAGTGTACAAACTCAAAGTACATCAGATTCGGTTACAATTAAAGCATTTTTAGATCATCCAGTTTCTTCAAATGGTTATTTTTCGTTAGTTTATAATAATCAAAATGTTAACGGAACCTTATCAGTCGATAAAAAATCCGTTACTTTTATCATAAACGGTTTATTTTCTAATAAAATATATACCTTTGATATTAAATACAATGGTAAATCATTGAAAACAGCAAAGTTACAAAACCAATTTTTATTTAAAACTAAACCACAAAATAATGTAGAACAACCACAAACACCTAAAGATAATGAACAAACTCCCCCCCCGACATCAGGTGAGAAAGCACAACCAGGGAACCAACCATCAACACCTAATCCATCAGATCCTGAAAAACATAATCCAGAAAATCCTGGTGATTCACAAGAAACAAATCCTAATCCAGGAGATGTCGAACAGACCACACCACCAGGTAACCTTAATTTAGATGGTAATCAAAAACCAAATAATTCATCAGAAAAAGAAAATAACCCAAATCCTAAAAAAGATAATTTTAGTATCTCAAATGTATCGTGAAGTAATGTTAATGCAACCGATGCTACATTAAATTTAAATTTTTCTAATCATACACTTGCTGATGCAAATAAAAACAATCTTTTAATTACTATTTCAGATGGACAAAATCATACTCAAAATCTTTTAATAACTGAAACTAGTATTTTATCTACAACTTTTTATTCACTTAAACCGAATACAACTTATACCTTAACATCCGTATCATTAAATGGGAATTCTTTAGCTCTACCAAGTAGTAATTTATCATTTACAACATCGCAACAACAAATAGAACCAAGCACACCAGCAAAAGAACAAAAAACATATCATATACAAAATTCTAGTATTTCTAATATCCAAAGTGATAAAGCAAGAATAAATGTTTCATTAGATACATCACTCGATGCATCAGATAATGTTACATTATCACTACAGGATGCAAGTGGGCATCGTTTAGATTTTAGCAATCCTGCTGTAAATAATACTAATCTAATTTTTGATGTTTACAATCTTGCATCACATACAACATATTATCTTGATAACATCCAAATTGGAAGTCAAAATATATCTTTGAATAATCAAACTTTTACTACTAGTGATAACAGTGTGCAATTTAATGCATTGAACTATAGTCTTTTAGATTCATTTACTAAATACGATGAACAGGTAAGTAAATTTAATGCTAAGGATAACTTACATATTAAAGAAATATCATTGATTAATAATAAAATGTTGTGGTTTGCTTTTGACCATTTACCAACTTCTAAAAACAATGATTTCAAATTTACCTTTAACGGACAAAATTACACAACTAAATATAATGGAACATCACAAAATATTTTAGTTGATGTAAGTAATGGTAATTCAAACAATACTATTTCTAACATAATGTATGCAAATCAAGCAGTAGAGTTTAGTGGTAGTGTTAAAGTTATAAATAAAACAGGAACAACTGCTACATATAATGTAAGTTCATTTAGTATTAACAATAACAAAGTTAATGTTAATGTAAGTTATTTACCTAATCAAAGCAATGATAAATATCTTATTACCATCAAACCTGATGTAAATGTCTATGATGCAGATATAGCAGTTGTTGGAACTTATAAAAACGGACATATTGAATCTGAAGGTATTATTAACTTTAATCAAGGATACAATAAATACATTATTTCTGATGTCACAGCATTAAATAACAATTATTCTTTTAATGTTCCCGAAGAAGTTGCTTGAAGTTCAAATCAAACCTTTAATCCAACTATTACAAAAATACAATTTGCTCTTTCAGATGCTTCTACTAATACATATGTAGGAGCAATCAACCTTAATGCTACCGATTCAGAAGTCGAGCAATTTAAAAACAAATATGTTAAACTTACTTTTGTAGACTTAGTGCAAAAGAATACTCCGGCTGATACAGACGATCAAAAACGCAGTTATGGGTATTCATCAGACGGTGGAGATTGATTTGAACGTCAATTTCGCCAAGAAAACACAAAATCAGTGTTTTTAAACTTTGATGAACTTAAAAAGTTTTCTTTCACTGGACTAACCGAAGGAATTACTTGAAAACTAAATCAAGTACAAATTGTTAATAAATATGATTTATCATCTGTTATAGATTATGATGATGAAGGAAAAGATGGTGATAGCAAACATCGTAAATTATCTTTAATTCAGCAAAGTGGAACAACTGAGTTAAAACCAAGTTTAGATGTTTCTAAAAATGCTTATTCAGATGCTTTGGGAACATCTTTTAGTCAAACTAATTTAAATATAACTAATAATTCGCAATATCAAGAATCACAGTTAACAGATAATACAAATGGAAATGTACCAAAATCTATCCCTTTTAATTGACATAACTATATAACATTAAATAATGCTTATTTAAAGAACACATTGTTTTTAACACATTATATTAGTGATATTAATACTTATGTAGCAACAGCTTATACACAATACAATAATCCATTACCTGTTATAGAATTTGATAATCATAAAGAATATAATTTTGCTGCAATGAAAGAAAATGTTCTAGATAAAGAAATGAATGAAAATTCTAATAGAACTGAAGTTTATGTTGAAAAAGACATCCGAAATTTCAAAAATTTAGATAGCAATAAAGAAGCAATTATTAATTTTTCTTTTGTGGCAAGTCCAAAACAAGTTAATTTTAGACAATTTTCTTTTGGTAGTTTTGATTGAGCGGTATCTTTTAGTTGAAATAAACTTAATGCAGCAGCTAACAAAACTATTTCTGATATCAAAATAAAATTCTTAGGAAAAACCGAAGATTTATTGAAGAAGATTGGTAGAAAAATTGATTCAAATGACAGTTATCATTTAACATTGACTGACCAACAACTTGAAGATTTGATGAATAAACATCTTAAAGCACAAGTATCATTAAGTGGTGATAAACTAAAAATCTCGTTAATAGCTCGTCAAGGGCATATTAATAAAGATATGTATATACATAATCTTTCTTCAAGTTATTCAACATTTGTTGATAAAACTTGAAATTATTTGTCAATTATGTATTTAAAAAATGGACAACCACTTTCATTTACAAATGAACACACAAAGGCAAAAAATCAATTAAAAATAGATGGATTTGAATTTGATAAAGAGACAAAATTTAAAAGTATTGGTTATAGTGATTCTGATACGCCTGTTAATATCGAAGTTACAACATGATATACAAATTCTTCACCTCGAAATACAGTTCAAGATCATGTTATAACACGTTCTTTTGGAACTTGATGGGGGACAGCTTGGATGATTGGTAAAGTAGATCCAGATAATGAAAATGATAATCGATATTATTTTGGAACAAATATCCATGTACCTGTATTAAATCCTGGATATATATCTGCTCCAAAACCACATACTTCTAAAGAAGATGTTAGCTTATTTTTAGGTGGTTATTGATCTAATACTGGTAATTCAATTTTTTGGACATCTGATAATAACAACAATAAGAGTATGGACGGTAGTTTATCAAATGTCCCTGCTAAAAACAGAACTGATTTTAAAATTCACATCATTGATATTACTGAATTGATAAATTATTATAATCAACATAAAAGTGATGTAAATAAAGAAAATGATCCGAAATTTAAAACAGCTGAACATATCTACAAATGAAAGAGTCTAAAACATAATAAAGTATCTAAAATGGGCCGTTATATCCACCCATATATGTATTATACAATGTATATGTCTTCTTTCCCAGGTTCTACTACTCGCAATACTAAAAAGAATATCCAAGTTCGTCAAAACTTTATTGGTGACATCTTGTTTTATCCAGGTAATAAAGTTCCAAATGCTAAAACAGAAAAAGTTGGATTTATTAAACGTTTTAAAAATTCTAGTGGTGAGATTATTAAACTTAATGCTAATTATCAACTAACAGGTGGTTCATCAGGGACAGGGTTATATGATCATGAAGGAAACTTTTTAGGAATTCATGCTAATGAAGAAAATGGTGAGGCATCTTCGTATTTACTATCTTCACAAAGAATTAATTTCTTTGGTGAATTAAATGATTATAATAATGGTTCATTTGCTTATAAAGTGCAACGATTGAATCGTTTGTATCCTAAAAAACATAAAATGCTCGATATCTTCAGCGAATTTGAAAATCCAATTAAAAAATAGGAGTAATGATGAAAAAGATAAAGAAACTACTTATTTCCAGTGTATTTGTTAGTGCAGGTGTATCTGCTATAACAATCGCTTGTGGAAATCCTGAAACTAAAAACCAGCAAAGTTTTGATGGAAAAGTTGAAACAGTTAATGTGAATAACAACTCAGCAGTTATAAAAATAAAGTTATTTAAAACTTATAAAGCTACTGATATTTCGTTACATTTAAGTAAACCAACCCAATATGATATGCCTAATATCAGCATCTTATCTAATATCCTAACTGTAACTTTTGAAAACATAAAAGCAGATACACAATATCAAATTGACCAAATTTTTGCTAATGGAAATGAATTAAAATTCTCTGATTCTGATAAAGCTAAATTACAATTTAAAACACCTAAAAATCCATATGATGTAAAAACAGATGCAAACATCATAAGTGTTGATTCAGATTCTACAACTGCAACAATCACATTAAAGCTAACAAACAAAAATTTAGATGCAAGTAAATTATCTGCTACTTTAAATCCTACTGCACCAGCATCGATTACATCAAAAGATGATGTAATTACTATTAAATATACCAACCTTACTCCTAATACTGATTATAATTTATCCCAACTTAATATTGATGATACAGTTTTAAAATTATCAAACAATGACCAAAATAAATTGTTCTTTCATACAGCATCAATAAGTACCGATCCACAGATTACTCAATTATCTCTTTCTGATGATAATAGCAAATTATATGTAAAACTTGCTAATGTTGATGCATCAATGTTTGCAAATGAAGCAAAAATTAAATTTAAAAATATTGCTCGCACTCTTACATCGAAACTATATGATGCAAATACACATTTACTTACTTTTGATATTTCAAGCATTACAAAACCTGATAATAATAAATTAGGTATTTCATATTTAGAAATTGCATCAACTCAATATCACAGTAATTTAACCGTTATATTTAATGCCGCTAATAATTCAGAAACGACTCCAATGAATCCTATAACACCACCAGATAATCAACCAGGTGGTGAAAATCAAGGTGGACAAGGCAATTCACAAACAAGTCAAGGTGGTTCGAATAGTGAACCACAAAATCCAAGTAATCCTAGTGAACAAAACCCATCTGATGAAAATGCTCCAGGTAATCAAAATCCATCAACTACTAACCCTGATGAAAACAGTAAACCTGTCGAAAAACCAAGGCCAACCAAAGATGAATTTACCATTAATTCTATTGATGTAACTGATATTTCAAAAACATCAGCATCGTTGCGAATTTCATTTACATCAAATAGTAGATTACATGATGCGAATGTGCATACCTTTGATGCATCATTATCTAATTCTAAAAGTTTACAAGTTACAAATTATACCGAAGGTAATAATTTGTATTTGAATTTTGCTAATTTATCAGCCAATACAACTTATCAACTTATATCCTTAAAATTAAATAATGTTGCTTTGAATTTACCAAGCATCAATCCAACATTTAAAACATTAGATATTAATGCTAAAGCATTCGTAAGTGATAACTTTAAAAAAGTTTTTAACGATTCATATATCTTTGGGATGTATAGCAAAGATTTAATAAATGTAAATACATATACAAACACAACTGATTCAGAAATTAAAGCAGATAATTCATTAACTAAATATTTTTCATTCATCGATGGTAGTGATTACAAACATGTTGATAAAGATGTTTTAACTCCACCACAAACAACTCAAATAATTAAGTCTACTATTGCTGATAATACCATTAAATTAGAAATCAAGACTGTTAATTTAGCAAATAATACATCACTTACTTTAAAATATAAAAAAGCAACCAAGGATTCTCTTGATTCAGCAAGTGAATCAACTGTTAGTGAAACTGTTAATAATAATTTAGTTACTTTTACAATATCAAATTTAACTACAAATGATTTTGTAAAAATAACAGGTTTAAGTAATGGTTCAACTGATATAAGTCATTTTACTGGATTAAATACTATTTATGAAAATAAAAACTATACAAGCGAATCAAGTGCTTTTAGTTTTAGTAGTGAGAATGATTTTCAAGCAAAAAGATATTATAATGGTGGTGTTTTGCTCGAATTTACTGCAGCAAAAAAATCTGATAGTTCAAATGTAGATTTTCCGCAATATTTTATTAAATATAAAGATAATAATACATTTAACTACAAACAATTCGGAAGATCTGCGATCGATGGTTTACCAAATGTTAAAAAATACACTGTATATTTACCACCAAATGAAACACATATTTTTGATAATTATGTTGACTTAGTTTTACAAAAAAACACTGGTGGAGATAGCAAATACTACGATGTCAAAGGTTTTCCTGGATTTAATAATTCATCAGGAACACTTACAAATAACTATAAAAATCCTGTTTTAGATATTTTATCTTCTAAGGTAGAAAATAATAAAGTTGTTGTTACATATTCACAAACTTTAAATGATACTATAAGTTCAATTAAGTTCTTGGTAAAAAACTTGAACCCCTTTGATCCATATTCAAAACTTATTGATGCAACAGTAGATAAAAATAAAAAAACTGCATCATTTGATACATCAGTCTTACCTAAAAACATCTCTAAATATATCATTACTGCTGCACAAGTAGGAGATGAACAAACAGGATTTTCATTTTTAGATAAATATAAATTTAGCACCAGTGTTTCAACTAAAACCTTTAATTTATCTAAATTTACAACATATTTAGATGAAAGTAATAAAAAATTATACGGATCAGCAAAATTTGATTTTGCTGATGAGGATCTAAAGTTGTTCAAAAACAAATGAATTGTTTTCGAACTAAATCCCGAGATTAAAACAGAAAGTACTGAAGCATACGGGTATGTTTTACCACCGACATTAAAATTGATTGTTCCATTTGAAAAATTATGAAAATTCCAAATTTCTGGATACTTTGAGAATGCTAAATATACTATTTCAAAAATTTATGCAACCGAGAAACAAAGAATGGATATGTATTATGATAAATTTAGTATTCCTGCTAATGTCGAAAAATCATTTAGATATCATTTTAATTATTCATCAAACGGAAGCAGTCCTTATTTATTAACTGATAATTCTGAAAATACTATGACAACAACATATTCAGATAACGATTTAATCACTCAAAATAAAAACTTAACCGTTGATGACTTAATTGGTTATTGAATGAAAGATGAAACAAAAAACAAAATCCCTTATTCATTGCAAAATCATTTTGCTTTGGTTGAATATGAGCGAATGTGAAAATATCGTAAATTAGAAGATGATAGTACAAAAGAAAAAAAGAACTTTATTTTAGTTGATGATAGTGGTAAGCAACTTGACTTTTTCTTCTTTACACCACGTGAAATTCTTTCTCATACTATTTTTAATTTTGGTAATAACCATCATTCTATATCAATTGAAAAAGACTTAGATGAATATAAAAACTGAGAAAACTTTAAAGATGATGTATATTTTACCTTTAGATTTGAATTAGAAAATACTAAAATTATTATGAGTAAAACTAACCGTAATTCATCTGTTCCAGTTCCAAGAGGATTGCTTTCATTTGTTAATGTTTCAGTTTCTTTCAAAGAACTTTTAGCAAAACATACTATAAATGATGCTACTTTTACAATTACTCCAAGAAACGAAGATGCATTATTTAACCAAACTTTATTTGCAATGATGAAAGATCGTTATTCATTTAAAGTAACTTATGATGAATCAAGTAAGAAGTTAAAATTAGAAGTTATACCAAAACATTCAGATATTTATTTTACAGATATTTTATCTGAACATATTTTGGCTAATAAGTCATCTGCTTTTGTTGGAAATGTCTTTTTAACAATGAATTATGTTGATGATAAAAATAACCCAACTAAAAACCCAACTTATCAAGGAAAACAACTTAAAGATTCAATGTCGGTATCATTAACTGAAACCATTCAATCGCGTCCACAAGCACAAGAAGAAGCAAAAACTGTTGCTTCATACGATAAATTCCAACAAACATCTAAACTTAAAAGCGAAGATGGTATCGTTCAACGTTTATATTCTGATGATACCTTTAATGTATTAACTGATGTACGTCGAAGAACTTTTGCTTTTGATTATCATGGTCGTGGAACATGAGGATTATTTAACAAGGTAAAACCTGATGATGCAAGTGATCATCGCTACTATATTGTATCCAACTCACATAATATCGATTTATTAGATGATGCTAATGCATCATGAGTGCGAAATGGACAGAGTTTAGATGGATTAGATATTGAACGTAGAACTAGAAATAATATATTATCTCCAATCTTTATAAAAAAACCGACTGATACAGCAGATAATATGCAAAAAACACAACCAATTTTGGAAGGTCATGGTTTAGGACAAAATATGATCAGCAATTTAAGTATAGAAATTGTTTCACACTTTTTTGCTAATGGTAAAGATATTCAAGATTCATACAAAGATCCATATTTTAAAGACTTTCGAGATAATTATGGTAATGAACTTAAAACTGGAGAAAAATATTCCGATGTTGATGTAGCTATTATCGATATTTCATGATTTGAAAATAACTTTGCAGAGAAAAATATCGATGATACTAATTTTACTTTCCAAGGACAAAAACTTACCGAGGATCAAAAGCGAATTATCAAATTCTTTTTAGATTGAAAGAATGCTAAACCAATTAAAATCTCAAATGAATTATTACATCAAAATGCTTATAATAATTTAAACTGAATTGTCGGTTCGATGCCCGGACAAAATTCTAAAAACCCTGATTCACCAACAGGAACTGGTCAAGCACGCTTTCGTGAGTATTTATTAGGTAATTTTAGATACCAAGGAAAAATTAACAGTGTCGGTTCTTTAAACCATCAAAATGATACCATTGTGTATGGATGAAACAGTGTGGATTTAGCTGCTGGTTCATCTGGATCAAATGTTTTTGATAGTCAAGGTAATTTAGCTGGTTTAGTTACCCAAGATCAATATGGTGCTACCGCTAAAGAAGGAACTGCATCAATTATGCTACTTGATGGCCAAAGAATTGGATATATCGGAAACGGACATCATCCACAAAACCCATATTCATTTTATGAAAAAATACGTTTACTTTCTTATTTATTCCCAGAACGTTATGGAGCAAAAAACTTTTCTGATCAACCTGCTGATTTATTTTAAAAAAACACCACAACTGATGTGGTGTTTTTATAATCAAAAAGCAGCCTATACGGCTACTTAGAGATTATTTCTTGCGCTTTTTCATAAATCACCATACAAAGATTCCAACAATACTTAAAACAACTAATGAAGCAACAACAGCACCTATAATAGCACCAGTATTACTTGATTTACCAACAGGTTTTTTATTTTCTTCTTCTTTTGCTTTATCTTTTTCAGCTTGTTCTTGCTCATTTTTTGTTTTTAGATCATTTTCAAACTTTGTAAGTTCTGCTTTAAAGTCGCTAAGTGATTGTAAGGTTTTGGTAAGATTTTGATATTTAGTTTTCAAATCTTGAGCTTGTGCATTATTTGCAGGAAGTTTTGCAAGCATATCTTGCACTTGTTTATCAAGAGCATCAAGTTCCTTTTGCTCTTTTTCAGCTTGTGCATCACGATCTTGTTTTTCTTGGGCTAATTGTTTATTAATTGCATCTTTAACTGCTTTAAAATCATTAATATCAGTGATTGAATTAATTTTGAAATTAAAGGCTTCTTGTTTATTTGTGTCAGTTACCTGTTTATTTAAATCAACTACTTCTGCCTTAGCAGCATCGAATGCTTTTTGGTTTTGAACTTCAAGATTATATGCATTATTTGCATTGGCTGTAACAGTATTAAACTCTGAAACTTCCTTAGCAGTTTCTAGTTGCTTAATTAGATTATTACGTGTATTAATATCTTTAATTTTAGCTACGGCTTCAGAAGCATCTGCGTAAGCTTTTGCTCGCTTATCTGCTAGTTGTTTAGCTAAATTACTACGGATTTGTTTGATAATATTGCTAATATCGTCTTTGGTTGCAGATGATATTTTGCTTGCAAAATCAGCTTTATCTTCTAAATTAGCAAGCAATGAATTAGCAAGGGTTTTAGCAGCATCTAATTGATTTTCTGAAATTACCAAACTTTCTTGTGCTAATTCCATACGAGCTTGAGCATCTTTGATATCTTGTTCACTAATACGGTTGATATCTTGTTGAGAGTTTTTAATTTGATTAAAGACTCTTAGATAGTTATCATATGAATCAGGTGTATAAAGATTATTAGTATTTTCAATTTGCTTTTGAGTTAGTTGTTCATAGTAGTAGATTAAACGATTACGTTCTGCAATTGATTTTTGAGTTAATGCTTTTAGATTAGTTAAAGCATTATTTACTTGATCTGCTGTTACATTAGGATTTGCAATAGTATAATGTTGCGAATCAACTAAGTCATTTAATGCTGAAGCAAGTGAACTAAAGCGATGTTGGTAGCGATCGGTAAATGCATAGGTGTTATTTTCTAAATAATCATTGTATGCTTTTAGCATCTTAGAACGATTCGAAGCAACTAGTTCTGTGAATTTAGTTTTATATTGGTTATTTAAATCGCGGTATCCAAGTGGATCAAGACCATCAGTTGCTAACTTAGTATTAATTTGATCTACAATTGCTTTTAAAGCTTGATAAGATTCATTAGTATAGTTAATTTTATTTAAGGTTCCAAAATTATTAACATTAAGCAATGCTTGTTGATATGGAAGATCAGATTTTACTAATGCATTTTTAGCAGTATCGTATGCACTTGAAAGATTAGTTACATCAGCAGTAGAAATATTACCTTTATTTTTAAGAGCATTTTGGATATTTGATAATGCTACATCATATTGAGCAAATGAATCTGGAGTATATAAAATATTATCAGTATTTGTTACAGGTTCTTTTATTTTGGTTTCTAAATCAGATGTATTAGTTGCTTTTGTGACAGCTGAATTTTTAATACTATCTGCCATCGCTTTAATTTCATTAACAGTTTGTTGGGTTAATAATTCATCAGTTGCAGCAGCAGTTGTAGCTAATGCTTTAACTTTATCATAACTTGCTTTAGTTGCATCGGTTCAACTATCATATTCAGCTGGATTGGTTTTAATGGTATCTAAATCAGTTTTAGATGTATTGCTAGATTGATTTTTGAAGAATCCAATAATTTCAGCTATCTTAGGTTTATTAGTAGTTCATTTAATTTCAATTGATGTGATTGCTTTATTACTTTCTCTTGGTACTTTAAATTCAACTACATTATTAAATAAAGTTCCTAATTTAGTTTGTGTCGCAGCAGCAGATGTGTTAGAAGTATCAATGATATTTGCATATACTTCAGCATTTGAAGGAACGCCTTCGCTTACTATTCTTAGATCACGACGGTCGAAATAATCTTTTTCCACATATCATTTAATATTTCCATTATCTGATTTAGGTTCATAATAACTATGGATATCAGCATCTAACATCTTATCAGGTGTGGTATTTTGTGAAGTTTCTGAATATGATGTTCCAGTAAATCTTGGATCATTATCAGCTGCTACATATTCACCATCATTGACTAAAATTTGATTAAAGGTTAATTTACGATCTGCTGGATAATTTGCTTTAATAGTAAATTTAATGTATCTAGCTTTAGTATTTGGAGTTATATTAGATGATGCTCAATATTTTACATCTGGATGGTTTGAATCATCTGTTGCATTATTAGTTTCACCTAATCTCGAATTTGAATCGGTATCAGTAGTAGAATCACCGATGGTTAACACATCGGTTCATGAAGAAGAAGAAGAATTAGTAGTAGCAACACTAACAACCAAATCTCTCGGATAGTCTTTGGTGTATTTATCAGCAAAAAGTTTTAATGATTTTAAAGTTACTTCGCGACCCAAATCAAAGATTAGATTATCATCTTTAACAGGTGGTTTAGCAAAAATAACTTTGCTATTATAATCTCCATCAAAAGCATTTTTTAAGGTTCCAAAATCAGCATTTAAGGTTCCTGAAACAAAACTTCCATATGGTTTATATTCGACAATATGTGCTTTTAAATCTTTAAATTGCATTGATATAGCGCTACTTGATTCATCGGTTTTGGTGTTCTTAATACGAACATAACGCATTTGTGTTGGCGATGCTAAAGTATCGGAAGTCATATCAGTTCAGATGTATCCATCGGTTGAGTATTGTGTTTTTAAGGCTGAATCTGGCGATGTTCCGATGTCTTTATTAATAGTATCAACAGTATAAACATTTCCTAGATCTAATCCCACACTTTCATCTTTATTTAAATTAACAGCAGTTGCGGTTTGTGGTGTTGTTTTATTAAATAATTCAAAGGTATCACCATTTCTTTTGGTTAAGAAGTTATCATTTGATGCTGGATGTGATCCAAGATACTTATCAGTAGATTGTTCGATTTCAGTATAACTAATATCACGAATTCTCCAAGGAGCATCGATAGTTTTATTTGCTTTAATACGTACACCGGTAACAAGTCCTCATTTAGATGGAATTGATACTTGTTGGTCTTCAGATACTGATGTTAATTCAACTTTATTAGTATCTGGTGTTTGATTATTTATCTTAGGAAGAATAATAAGATTTGGAACTAAACCATTTGGATCTTGTTTAATATTCAATGTAGATAGTTGCACCGGACGGGTGAATTCGATATCAAAATAATCATTTGCTTGGATGTTTTTATTACTAGCAGCATGATCGATAATTGCTACAGTATTTGGATTTGAATCAAGTGCATTATTAAAACTACTTGAACGATCTGGTGTTAAGGTTGAAGAAATTGATAATTGTGGTTTAGCTTTATAATTTGGTCCATAAACAGCGATATCATTAATTCTTCATCAATGATTTGTAGTTGAATTTACTTTAAATCTAAAATCTTGTGCATTTGCATAACCACTGATTGCTAGGATATTAGAGTTATTATTATTAGTATTTAATGTAGTTGAACCAAATTGTTTTCATTGAGTAGAAGTATTAGAATCAGATGGATCTTTATACTCAACAGTGATTGATGATACGACATCGGTCTTAGTAGTTCATCCTTGTTGTAGTTGGATTTCAGTAACAACTTGTTGTTCATTTAAAGAAAAACCTAAGGTTTTACCTTCAGAAATTTTATCATCATTTGAACCAGTATTAGTTTGTGGATTTGAAAATTGTGATTCAGTATTTTTATTTCCATCTGCTAAATTAGTAGTATTAGAATTTTTATTAATTAAGGTGGTATTATTTGAATTATAAGTTACATTATTATATTTTTGTGGGTTTTGTGGGTTTGGACGAAATTCTAATAAACGCATCCATTTTTTTCGTCCATTACCTGTTTCATGATCAACTAATTTCACTGCAATTACATTATCAATTGGAGTAAAGGTAAAATCTTTTCCATATACATCAGTATCGGTATAAGAAATATTAGTATTTTGATTATTAGGTCAAGTATATGATGTTATATTATTTCATTGACTAGAACCTGCTAATTGATATTGTAATATTGAAGTTAGAAAATAATCTTGATTATTTGCTCAGAATCTTAGATGAACCCCTCATAATGTGGTTGGTTCACTGAATTTAGCACCGATGTAATCTCCGGTTTTAAGAGTAGATTGTGTTCCATCAAATGAATCTTGATAAATAATTTGGTTAGTATTAAACGGTTTGAAAGCATCTTGTAGGTTTGTAGAACCTGATGGATATTGCATATTAGTAATAAATGAAGTAGTATAAGTAGTTGGTTGTAAAGTATATCCGTCAATTTTACTGTCTGCTCAGTTCATTAATACATCAGCAAGTGGTTGGATGTATTGAACAGCAGGTTCTACTTGGATTAATTGTCCAGATAACACTACTTTGTAATGATTACGAGCATCATAAATTACATCTTTTGCTGCTTGCACTAGTTGTACAAATTCATCCTTATTATTATTTTTAAATTCAATAACGGCTTGTAATAATGAAGAAACTCCTTTAGTAAGTTGTTGGAAAGATTGTAATCATGGTTTGATTTCAACTAAAAGTTGCGGGATATCTTTTGATGTTAATAAAGTGTTTAAAGAATCTAAAATAGTTTGAAAAGGTTGAATCAGCGGATTTACATCTGTTGCTGTCACAGTATCATTATTTAGTTTTTGAACTAATGTATTTATAGGTTGTTGGATATTTGCTGATTCATCTAAATCTGGTTCTGGACTAAAAACTTGTCCTTTGTTAACAAGGTGTTTAGCTACTTCTTTATATGCTAAAGAAACTGGTGAATCTTGCTCTGAGTTATTAATTGAATGTTTAAATGCTGCTGATAATACCTTATTAATTTCATCATCAGTTTTTCATTTCTTTCATCCATAGTTTGCTCCACCAAACATCGCAATTTTTGATGCTTGTTCATATGGAGATGCATTTAAAAATAATCCTGTAAATTTAGTAGTATCTGGATTTGGTTTTAAAAATGCTTTATAACCACCTAATATTAATTTAGATTGTGTAGTTTCTGTATACGGTCAATTAACTCAAAGAATTGGACTGTTAAGTGTATATGACTTAGATGATTCAGAAGAATTGGTATGATTAACATAAGAGTTAGTAAATGTATCATCTACAGTTCTTTCGCTACCACCACCCATAATTACTTGAACTTCTGATGGAAAGTCTTTAAAATATTCTTCACCAGTACCAGAATATTCATTAACTAAATATGGAAGAGTAACTTTTAAATCCGGATAAACTTGTTTTTCTAATTTCAATCAAGCAACTAAATCTGATAGTAATTTTTTTTGCTGTGTTTGACTATCGTTGTTTTCTGGTGTTGCTACAGCACCAGATGTAGCTTGTCCTGAACTTGAATCACCTTCAGAACCATTATCTGTTGCTTGTGCAGCAGGAGCAGGATTAGGAGTACTATTAGTACTTTGGGTGCTTTCAAACGGTTTATTAGGTCCATCGGCAACTAATCCAACTTGACGTACACCAGCATCGATAACTTGTTTAAATTTAGCTTTAAGTTTTTCAAATTTCTCTGCATAGTTTGCTTTGGTAAATGCATCAGTTCCTGCAAAAGGATTTAATGTATAAATAAAACTTACCTTTGTTGCAGCAGATGTAGAAGCTAAATCCTTAATTTTAGTTAATTCATCTTCTGTGTTTAATGTAGATCATTGAGTATTTGTTTTTAAATCATCTTTGGGTGCATAAAAGTATGCATTAAGTTTATAGTAACTTCCTCACTTCATATAATCTTTAGAAGCATCTAATGATCATCCATCGCCATAGTATCCTTGGATAACTCCACGGGTTGCTACATCAGCTCAATCCTTGATTTCAAAGTCTCTGATTTTGCTTCCATCAAGTTGTTTAAAGATATGTCACAAAGTTGTAGCACCATCAAAGGCAGCCTCGGTATTTTTAGCAACTAATGTAATGTAATTAGTGGTATAGTTGCTATCTTTTACTGATTTTGTATCTAATTGATATGATTCAATTTTTGAATCTAATACAGTATCAAAGGTGATTCCAAGTGATTTAACTTGGTTATCAACCAAGTTATCAGAATCATTTCTGATTCCTACTAAAATATTTGTCTTACCAGGGATAACTCTGCGAGTTTGACTATAAGTAAGATTTTTGAGTTTTAAAACTTCCTTGAAGCGATTTATGGTTGCATTATCAATACCGTCTTCAAAAACGATATTTACATCATTAGAGATTAAAAAATCTGAATTTTGATATGTAATGCTTTGTACTCCAGGGTAAATTTCATATGTAGTATTATTTGATGTTGCTGGTGAACCAGCTGACACACCAACTGAGATACTTGCTATCAAACCGACACTACCGGCAGCAGCAAGTAAAGTTTTAACTTTCTTTTTTAAATTCATATTACCTCGAATAAATATTAAAGGTATATAAATATATTGAAACTATATATAAGTAAAATCATTCAACTTATATATATATATATATATATATATATACGGTGTAATTATACCAATTTCGAAAAAATATCTATATTTAGTAGCAAAATATTTATCATAAAAAATGATAAATTTTATGTAATTTATCTTATTTATAAGAATCAATGTTTAAAATAAGATATAATTAAAAAATAAAGGAAAAAATGAAGTATAGAATCTTAGATTTATTTTGTGGAGCAGGTGGTTTTTCATTGGGATTTGAACAAAATCCTAATTTTAAAACATTAATAGCAGTAGATTTTGATCAAAATGCTACTAATACTTTTAAAAATAATTTTCCTGATTCAGAAGTTATTTGTGGTAATATAACTAATATAGATATAAAAAAAACAGATAATTAAAAAATCAAAAGATGTTAATATTAATATGATTATTGGTGGTCCTCCATGTCAAGGATATAGTCTCAAAGGAAAAAATTTAGGATTTGATGATCCAAGAAATTTCTTATTTTTAGAATATTTTGATATTGTAAAAAATATAAGTCCTGAGATTTTTATCATTGAAAATGTTAAGAATCTACTGAATGCACAGAAAGGATATTTTATTAAGCAAATTTATCAAATGTTTACTGATTTAGGTTATTATGTTTCTTATGGAGTTTTAAATGCAAAGAATTTTGGGATTCCACAAAATCGTGAACGTGCAATTATTATTGGATGCAAAGATAAAGAGATTTTGCTCCCCAAATCTAATATTGATAAACACATAAGTGTTTATGATGCTATTTCTGATTTAAATTATCTGTGTTCTGGTGAAGGCAGTTTTCAAAGTGAGTATCTATATAAACCACTAAGTAGTTACCAAAAAAATCTAAGAGGAGATAAGTTGTATAATCATATTGCAACCAAACACTCAAAAATCGCTTTAGAAAAACTTGCTATGATACCAGAGCAAGGGGATAAAAGTTTTTTACCTAAACACCTATGAGGTAAACAACAATTCAACACTACATGAGCAAGATTAAAATGAGATGATGTATCCTCTACAATTGATACCCGTTTTGATACTCCATCAAATGGAAGAAATTCACATCCGGTATTAAATCGCGCTATTACTCCAAGAGAAGCAGCCAGAATCCAAAGTTTTCCAGATACTTTTATTTTTTATGGTCCTAAAACAAGTATCTGCAGACAAATAGGTAATGCAGTTCCTCCAATGCTAGCTAAAGCAATAGCGGATCATATTGATTTAGAAATGGAAGAGATTAATGCAAGAAAAAATTAGAATCCATCATGCTGATGCATATGAGATAATAAATCAGTTTAAAAAAGAGAATATTAAAGTTAATCACATTATCTGTGATCCACCTTATAATATTTCAGCAAAGCATAATTTTAATACCTTAAATAACCCACGACAAGGTGTATATTTTGGATTATGAGATATTAATTTTGATTTGTTTTCTTGAATTAAACCTTATTCGAAATTAATTGAGAAAAATGGAAGTTTTATTATTTTTTGTTCGTATAAATATATAAGTTTCATCATAAAAGAATTAGGAGAGGTAGGATTTATAACTAAAGATGTTTTAATTTGACAAAAGAATAACCCGATGCCCAGAAACATCAAACGTCGCTATGTGCAAGATATGGAATTTGCCATCTGAGCCGTCAAAAAAGGTGCAAAATGGGTTTTTAATAAACCTGATGATAAAGTGTATTTACGATCCTTGTTTTCTTTCCCAATTGTATCAGGGAATGAAAGAAGTAAACACCCGACTCAAAAAAGTTTAGCATTGATGCAGCAAATTATAAATATTCATACAAATATAGATGATGTTATTTTAGATCCATTTATGGGGAGTGGGAGCACAGGAGTTGCCGCGATAAAAAATAATCGAAAATTTATTGGTGTAGAAATTGATGAAAAATATTATAAGATAGCAGAAAAGAGATTATTCGATGATAAAAGTTAGTAAGTTATTGGATCAAAATATTCATCCATTTTTATACGGGATGTTAATGAGTAGAATTTTAATTTCAAAAGATAATAAATACTTTGCTGCTGTTAGTTCATATCAAGAATCTAAGAAAGTTAATTCGTCAAAGCAAGAATTTTTAATGTATTCTAATCAATATCTACAATTCATTAAAAACCTAGATACTAGATACAATTGAATTGATTATCATGAATATACACAAAACTATAAATATACTAATTTTTCTTTCAATGGAAAAGAAAAAGCTATTTTGTTAATACAAAACGATTTAGATTTAACTGAAAATAATTTTTTTAATCGCTTATATGCTAAGATTTTTCAAACATCAGATTTTAATGAAAGCGAAAGTATAACAGAACCTAAAAAATGATTTATTAGAGGATTTTTTGAAAGTAGAGGTAGCATAGATACATCGCTGAATTTTTTAAGTATTGATTTATTTTATAACAGTAAATTTCAACTCAATAAGATCAAATTATTAACTGATGTATTTAATATTCCGATATCAGTTTTAAATATCAATTTTAGACAACTACAAAAGCAGTTTGTTGAAAATATTAATCGACGAAACACACAATTAAGAATTAATTTAAAGTGATATATAAATCAAATCAGGATTATAAATAACTATAAATTTAAAATCATTTTAAGTAATTATTCGTTTGGTAAAGCTATAAAAATAGATGAATTAAATTTTATTGAATGTCAGTTGTCATATCAGAATAAACCTAATAAATTAAATTCTGTAATTGATTTCTTTATTTCTCTGGTTTTAGATAAAGATTTATCATCATATGATGTTAAAAAACTAAGAAATCAATTATTTAAAACAGAATGACTAGATATAAAAGTAAACCGAAACAGACAATTAGTCTCTTATGTTTTGTTAAATACTTCTGATGTTTGCTATGGGTGCATCAATCGATATCCACTTGAACATAGAACTTTTATGCACAGAAAAACAAGCAGAAATTATTTTGAAATTCATCATAATATTTCACTTTCTAATAATCAGATGCTAGATAACATAGATAATCTGGTGAAATTATGTCCTGTTTGTCACAGTTGCTTAAAAAAAATGTCGGAACTGAGTTAGAACAAAAAAATATAATCAAGAGTATTCTTAAAAATGATGAAAATTTAAAAGAATTTGCAATTAATTTCTTTGATACAAGCAATATAGACAAGGTAATCGACTACATTTATCAAAACCTTTGCTAATACACAAGACAATTACACAAAATCAACATCCTAGGATGTTGATTTTCTAGATTTTGAATTATTTTTCTTTGAAAAATATCTATAACCAAAGTAGTAGGTAAATAAAATAGTTGGTGTAATTATTAGAGCAAGAATGATTGGTAAACCAATATCCAAGAAATTATTAGGTTTTTCTTTGATAATTTGGCTATTTACATCATTTAAAAGGTTATTTCATTGTAATTCAGTATGTATATTAGCTTTTTTGTTTAAAAATTCTGATTTTTTATTTGAATCATTTACTTTATTGATTAGAGTATCTAAATTATTCATCATTTTATTGTCTGTATTTATTGACATTTTAATAGCATCTATTATCCCGAGTAATTGTTCTGATGAATTTTTAGTTTTTACAATGTCATAATAAAGTTTTTTTTCATCCGAAAAAGTAATTTCTTCCACTAATTTATTTATACCATCTTTGTCTATTTTACTTTTATAAACATCTAATTGTTTTAGTATCTTTTCGATATCATCATATTTTAAAGTATTGTTTTTAATTTTATTCTCAGTATCTTTTGATAAAGCATCCATTTGTTTTATTACATCATTTGAAAAAATATATTTATAGTTCGGATTGATAAATAACTTTTGCTGCAATGAATGAATTTGATTACTTTTATCTAGTGTAAATTTGTTAAACAAGTTATTTAGAAAATTAATATTAATATCTCATGCAGTCTGCGATGTATTCGGATCAGTTATGATTGCATCTTTAACTATAAATTCATTATTTAAATCTTTTGATAACTGCATTCAATTTGGTCACTGATTCTTTAAAATATCAATAAATTTATTTTTAATGCTGTTTTGATATGTTTGAATACTATTACCATTTTGGTTATATTTAAGTTGTTGATATTTATCGATAAATGTATTATTTAACTCTTTATATTCTTCCTCACTTGTATTTTTACTTAATTGTTGATTAATCTTATCAACAACATCCCTAAGTTCATTTAAACTTTTTTGTGTATAAATATTGGTATTTAAATTTTGAAATTCCCTTAAATCTAAACGAACATTTTCTTGATTATAAATGGAGTTTTTTAAATTATCTTTTGCTTGATTATAAAGATTGATCAAATCATTTGCTGCATTTATTGATATATCAGTTTTGCTATTAATAATATCCAAAATTTTGTTATAGATAGTTAAATATTGCTCATATGATAAGTTTGTATATTGATGCTGGCTATTATCAACTTTATTAGAAATTAATGTTGATAATTGGCTTAAATCCACTTTTGTATGAGCATTTGAAATAATATTATTAAGTTTCAAAATCATATAATTAATAGTATCTTGATTTAGGTATTCCGAAGCATTTGCCAATTGTGCTTTAGCAAATATTTCATCATATGCTTGCATATCTACATTAGTTCATTTTGGATAATTAACATCTTTTGCTGCAAGTAATTTTTCTAACTTGGATTTATCAACATTGATTGGTGTATCGGGTTTATCGACAAAGACAATTTGAGAAATTTGTGGTATTAAATTGCTTCAACTTATCTTGATTGAAATTATTTTATGATGTTCATTAGTAGGTAAAATAAATCCGTTGCTATAAGCAAGTAAATTGCCTAAAATAACGGTATTTTTAGTTTTATTTTGCTCATCATAAATGGTTGCTGATACTTGTGCATTTGCAGGGGTTAAAGCAAAAATTTCAAGATTTTTGTTTGTGTATGTATCATAACTAAAATCGTATGTTAAGCTGCCATTTTCAGAAATAGGTTTATAAAAAGTATCTAAATTTTGGTCAAGTAGATTTAAAACACCATAATCTTTTTGTGAATCTATATTTGTTCCAGAAAAACCCTCGATTTTATTATTTAAAATATTTTTACCATCATTAATAACTATTTCGTTAAAGTTTAATCCGTGATTTTCTGGATAGTTATCATTAATAAAGATTTTGATATAACGGGCATTTATATTTAATTTATCTACACCTCAATAACGATAATTTGGATATTTAGCATCATAGAACCCATAATCTGTATCAGATAACTTATTAAAGGTAAATTTAGTATCATAAGTTGGTGTTGAATAGATTGTAGTTCAATTTATATTATCGTTTGACACTTGGATATCTGCATTTCTTAATCAGTTGATATTATTCAAATCTGAAAAGATTTTTATTGAATGTAAATTAATATTTGAACCTAAATCATAGGTTAAAAAGTCGCGTCTGCGTAAGTTTTTGCTAATTTTAACAACAGAATTAAAATCAGAATCAAAGGCAGCATTAGTTTTGAAAGTATCGGTTGAATTATTGCTAATGTTAGTGTCAATTAATCTGCCAAAAGGTTCTTGGTTTTGTGTGTAAATAACCATATGATTAAATGCTGTGGTTGCAATTTTATCGCTATTGTTAAATAAAATTATGTATCTAGCAGCAGTATTTGGGTTATATTCAGTTCAATCAATACCATTAACAGATGTAAGCAAACTAATATCTTTATTTTCAGATCAATATAAGTCGATATTTGCTATTTGATAATTTTTCTTTAAGTCAATTCCGATATAATCGCCCTTATTAAGTTGATAATTATGATTTTGACTTTGAGTATCTAAAGAAAATAATCTAAATGTTCCATTATATTCAGAAGTTGTAATATTATTAGAATTTTTTAATGATGTATATAAATACTTATTGGTATTATCACCATTAAATTCGACATCAAAAGATTTTATTTCTCAAAAACTCTGTGTATTTTGAGTTGATAAAACTTTGATTCCAGTCAAAATACCTGTATTTATAGGTAAATTTATTTTTGTTAAATCATCATTTAAAAAAACATTATCTAAAATATTAACAGTTTCACCATTTAAAATCCCTTGAACTTTAACATTCGAAAGTTTGTTATTAGGATTTTGTAAGATACTTATTGAAGCAACTTTACTTGGATATTTAAAATCTACTTTAAAACCTTGATTTACATTTATATAACCATTATTTGTAGCATTTGCTAAAACAGCTGAAGTAAATTCAGTTTTATCAGTAATAAAACCAATAGAATTGTTTTGATTTGAACTTATAACATTTTCTCGACCTAAAATTCTAGTCCCTTCGAATCCTGGTGTTAAAACTTGTTTTTGATTTAGGTCATCATAACCTACCCTTAATCTAGTAATTCTTCATCAAGAATTATTAACAGTAGTGTTATTTACAAATCTAAATTTGTTAGTTATTGCATATCCATGAGCTTGGATGTTAAATGAATTACCATAATCATTTTTTGAACTAAAAAGTTTTCATGAATGCGATGCATCATCATAATATTCTATTTTAAAGTTACTTAGACGATCTCTACCGTTAGGTTGTCCTTGGATTAAATCGATTCTGGTTATTAATCTTTTTTCTGGAAGCATAAATGCAACAGATTGATTTTGTAAGAATGCTGATGTATTACTATGTGCCGAAAATGCTCAGTTTGTATTAAAATCATCATCCTTAATTGAATCGATGCTTCCTTCACGTTTTCATAAATCACTTGATTCATCGGCTGTATCTTCAGTATAATCATTGTGATTGTTTTTATTTGCATCAAGTTGCTCTTGGTTAACTAAAAAGTTTGTTATACCTAATCAAGCCTCTTCGGGGTTATTTTGTGTTGCAATAACTCTTACAGCACTTACATTTTTGATATTTAAGTTATTTAACTGAATAGGTTCGATGTTATCATGAAATCTTTGATAAATTTGATTATTAACATCTGTTCAGATACCATTAATTGATCGATATTGTAATTTAGAATAAAAGAAATGATCGCGACCATCTTTCATTTGTATATAAATAGAATTTAAAGTTAATGGTTTAGAGAACTCAACACCAAAATAGTCATTTTTATTAATTCTATTAGGGTTAGTAAATAACATTTGATCTTTGTTTTGTGGATCAAAAATATTTCCAGCACCAGTATTTGGAGTATCAGTTCGACTAGTTATAAATGTTTGTTGTACATCATTTATAGTTGTTTGGTGAAAATGAAGTTTTTGATTTTGGATATCATCTAAGGTAGATAAAAGATAATTTATAAAAGGTTGTAAAATTTTCGGACTAATCTGAGGATTAATTGTTGTTTGATTTACATTAATTTGATGTTTAGTATTTGCTTTAATAAGGTTTTTACGTGCTAAAAACAAGTTATTAGCAAACTGGTTATCTGAATTAGTTTTAAGATTAATTAATGCATTTAAAGCATTTATAAGAGCATTATTTAAGTCGATAAATGCATTAATTCAAGGAGAAAAAGTTGTGATAAAAGAATTTTGAAAATAGTAATTTGCTAATTTTTTTAAATTGTCATTTAATGAATTAAAATAATTTTGGATATCTAAAACATCTTCAATATTGTATTTTTGAGAAGATAATAAACTTTGTAAATTTTTTAGTTTGTTTTCTATATCAGTATTATCGCTTCAATCCTTTATAAAGATATTAGTAACAAAATCTTTAAATAATTTGATAAGTTCTTTGTTTTCTAATTTATTACCGATGATATCATCAAGAGCAGTGTTATAAAGTTGTTTAAAATCAGCATTATTAGCATTTCACAAGTAGTTGCTTAACATATATAAAGGAATTTGTGCATTTTCAAAAAATAATGATGGATTTAACAAAATCCCTTTAATATTTTTATATTTATCTATATTAGTTGTAAATCCACTGAGATCAAAGTTATTTTGAGCAGATGTTGAATTTAGAGAATTGTTTCATAAAATAATATTTTTGTTATTTATTAAATTAGCAAGATTATCAATAAAATCTTTATCATATGAATCTTTTGTGGTGGTTATAATCTTAAAATCATTCGGAATATTTGCAAAAAAGTTTGTTACATCAGCTGCAGAATTTGCAACATTATTAGCAAAGTTATCGATGATATTAAGGTTATCAAGTAAGATATAAATATCTTTATTATCTATCTGTAAGCCTTGATATCAATTGTTAAATCTACTAAAGAACTCTTGGTATATGTTTAAATTTATCTCGCTGCTGTTATTAATAATAAATCCGAATTTAGTGATTTTATTAGCAATTAGTTGCTGTATTTTTGCTTTGAAGTTCTCAAAATCACTACTTAATGATTCACTAGTCATCTTATTGTTTTTAAATATATTGAAAATAAAAACAGGTTGTATGTTAGATTTTAAACTCTTATTAACAAAAGGAATTAAAAATTCATTAAGTTGTTTATCATCATATAATTGTTTTCAATCAGAATTAAGGTATTGATCGTAATAATTACCATAAAAATACATATTAAGTTTGTGTTTTTGAGCATAATCAAGGTATTTAAAGCGTTCATTATTGCTTCAGTTGTTATTTTCTGCGGCTTCAATGATTCCGCGATCCTTGTAATCTGAATAATCTTTAATGATAAAACTTTCAATGGTGCGGTTTTGTAGTTGGTTAAAGATTTGAGTAAATGTTGCGGCTGCATAAAATTCTGATCCTTGTTTAAAACCAAAAGCAGTTATGATATTATCTCTACTTGTTAATAAATACGCATCATTTTTAAATTGAATATCATTGTTAAAATCAATATCATTTGCAATCATATTATCTACTAATTTATCAGAATTACCTGAATTTCCGATAAGAATATTAGTTTTGCCAACTTCAATTTGTTTGCGTAAGGAAACTTGAAAATTCTTAGTTTTAAAAGAATTTTGCAATAAATCAATAGCACCATTAGAAATACCATCTTCAACAACCAAGTTGATTTGGTTGTTTAAAACATAATTTTTGTATAAATAATTAATTTCTTTAACTTCTGGATCAATGTTATAACTAACATGCGATGTATGATTTTGTGTATACGAAGCAGAAACAAAAAATAAAGAAGAAAGTCCTAGAAATGGAAATAGTTTTTTAAATTTACGAATTTTCATTATTTCTCCTTTATTTGCTTCATAAACCAAGGCAAAGCATATTTGTTTGGATTCACTGCATTTGCACGAATAATTTGAGAAGCAAATGAGTGTTTGTTTTTAAGTTCAAATGGGTGTTCACCGTTTCGGTTAACTCCAAAATAGTTGTAATTTAATGCATCATAGTTTCAACTTACCGAGTAGAGAAAACCAACACCAGAATTTCATAAGGTAGCAAATGAATCATCACCGATATATCTACCAGTTCCGGATGCTCCAGCACCTGAGTAAAATGGAGCATAATTTTGTTGGTATCCAACATCCATCCCTAGTGTTGAATCAACATAGTATCGAGCCGGACGGTGATCTAATATAGCTGTTTGATTTGCTCTTGGATAACTAATTGATGCAACATCTTTTGTTACAGGTGAATTCATATTGTTATATTTTCAGGTGTAATCAATTTTTGCATTATTTAATTTAAATCAGTTTTCTAAATATAAGGCTAAATCAAATTTGCCTTCGTTTCTTGCTTTTGCAATTTGTTTATTAATATCTACAATAATAATAGTAGCATCGAGTCGTTCAGGGGTACGATTAGTGTTTAATAGTGGATCACCATTATTGTTATATTGTTGAATCCCAATTCATATGGTGGTTGCTTCATTACCACCTGCACTTGTATAATCGGTTCATCCATAGCGACCTCGAGTTGCATATGTAACTTCTTGTAAAAATGGAGCAGATATTGTTATATCACTAGTTCTAAAGAATAAGTTTTTACCTGATATTAGCGAAAAATCTCAAATCCCGCTTGATTGGGCATGATGGTTAGTGATTACATAAAATCTTCCATCATTTGGATCATTATTAACCTTACCAAGCATCGATGCAGTTGCAATTGCTCCTCCAGGACTATAAGCAATTGATCTACCGATAATTGCACGAACTAATTCACTGTATTTTCCATATTCTTTTAATCGAATTGATTCAAGTTGCATTTTATACCCATCATGAAATTTAAAGCTAACATTTTGGTTTGGATTATAGATATTATGATCAAAAAGATATTCAGGTTTGTTATAGAATAAATAAGGTTGATTAAAAGTATTAGCCATTATTTTAGAATAATCAAATGCATTTGTATTTCAATGAAAATCTTCAGTTTGTTGTGTTGAATCATATTTGACTTTTAAAGTAGCAGCACCGTTAGCAAATAAAAACTTGTATCCAGATAGCTCTTTTGTTACCGATGATGTTGCATTTCTGGGATCAATTATAATTTTATTTGCTGGATTCTTGGTTCATAAGGCAAAATCGATATTATTATTATTTCAACTTGCTTGCACCATAAATGTAAATTTCTTTTTATTTTTAGTTACATCTACAGCAACATTTACAATTTGCTTTTCTTTAATTTCATCATAATCAAATTCAACATCAAAAGCAGGATTTTCTGTAATACTAATATTATATCCATTTTGTATTATTGCCCCACCGTTGAAACTAAGAATTAATTTCCGATTCGATGTGTTTTGTGTAAACATCGGATCAAGAATTTTGTGTTGTAGTGTTCAAAAAATTGTATTTGTATCTTTATTTATACTTCACAATGCATCTTTTCAATAAAGTTCAAGAACCCTTTCGCGATGAACACTATTAGGTGCATTATAAATTGTTCTTAATGAATTTGCATCATTATTTGAATAAACAGGATTTTGATGTGGGTTTGTTGGATTTTCTGTTTGAAAACCGTTTATTTTAAATCAACTTAATGATTTTACATGACCAGAAGCATTGCTTCCATCGAAAGTATTAACACCGAAGCGAATATAAGCAGATGTTGCATCAATTGCTTGAATTTCATCGATTCTTATTTCTGAGGCTGGTAAATCAAAGTTGCGATAGGTTAAAATTCCGTTATTACTTTTAATCTTGATAATTTGATTTAAATCATCTAGGTGTGATTGATAGTATGAAATAGTGTGTTTTACAAGTTTATTATTATCAACCGATATATCATCATAAGTAAGGTTATTAAGCATTATTTGTGGATAATGCAGTTGTTGATAATCATTGACAAAGTTTATTAAGGTAAAAGTTTGATTTGGTGAATATCTGCGATCTTGATGTTGCTTATCAATAAAACCGATTCTAAAACTTAAACCTCTTTTTCCAACTAATTTAAAGTCATAATAATAAGTAAAATATCTATTTCTAATACGGTTGATATCATTATTGTTAATCGGATATATAACTACATCTTTGTCATAATTACCTGTTCCAAATGGAATATATGTCGATAAATCCTTATTATCTGTTTTATTTGAAGCACTTCCTGATTCAATTTTAAAGAAATAACTAGCTGCTAAAAAGTGTCTTTGTTGTATAAAATCTCTTGCATTGATGATACTAAAATAATTACTTACATTACCATTACCTCATACTTGTCCATTGACTCTTACTTGCTGAATGTTGGCTTCATTTAAGTTATCGAAGATTCTGGCATCATTTGCATCAATTGCTTTATATCCATCAAAATCACTTTCTATAAAATTGTCACCATTTTTGGGTTTTATATCAAAAAAGTCTTGTAGTTTAAAGTTAATCATATGAATCGGATTTGCATATAAATCACCTAAAAACTTAATTGGTGCTTCTTTACCATTAATTTTATATCATAAAATTAAATCAGCAGTTGCATTATAATTATCTACATTGATTACATCCTTGATAAAAATCTGATATTTACCAAATTTTGGTAAATCATAAACATCATCAAAAGCTTTTATTGCATCTGAAGCTAAATATTGTGCATGTGTATAATATGCATTAGGTTTAAATTTCAAGATGCTATAAAAATATTCTTTGCTTCCTTTTAATATCTTTTGAATTTCTGCTAAATCCTTAGCATCTTGTTGAGATGTGGGTGCATTATTTTCAAGAAAATCAACAGTATTCAATGTTGGGATAATAGCAGTCTTAATGATTTGTTTATTAAAAAGTACATTAAATTTAAAGTATAGATGCTTGTCTTGATATTTTTGATAACTTTCTATATCAAAGTTAAAGAAGTTTTCGATCCCATTGATTCTGGGTTTAAAAAACACCTTTTTATCAGTAAGTTTGATAAATTCATCCAAGGATAATTTTGATAATGATTCATAATCGACACTGTAAAATTGATCGAGATTGTTTAATATAATTTTGTTTATAAAAGGTTTAATATCATTGGAAAAAGGTATTTCTTTTTTAATTTCTGCTTTAATAAAACGATTGCTTTTTAAAAATACATTTAATGTAACTACAAGGATATTCGGATTATTTTGTTTTAATTCTAAATTACTTACATCAAAATCAAAAACATCATCATCGCCTTCGTTTAAGAAGACACGATAGTTATTTAAGTTTATTGAACCTGAATGTAAATATTGATTAACATCATATCCATTTGGATCTTTAGCAAGCGAAACAGTGTTATGTTTTGCTATCTCATCTAATAATAATGAAGATAAATTATCATATGTTTTATTTATATCTATATTTTTTTCATTAAACCTTTTTAAAGTGTAATAAAAATCATTTAATCTCAAAACATTTGTATCTATGTTTTCAACATCAAAGTCTTCTAAGGTATTTAATTCACTGTTATAAATTTTGCTAAATAATATCGCAGAATCAGATAAAAAGAGATCTAATAATTTTTTAGCATTTGCATGTTTAGCAGAAATAGCATCATCGGTTTTTTGTAGTTCACTTTTAAGATTTGCTAAAAGCATGATAAATTGCAATGGATAATCTTTGAATTCATTAAATTCTTGCAAACTGTCTTTGCTATATGCTCGAGTTTTAAAATAGGTTTTTATTGATGTACTAAATTGATTATTTGCATTTATTTGCTGAATAAAATCTTTCTTTAGTTGAGCAAAATTACTTTCTTGTGTTTTTATTTCATTTGTTAAATATTGAACTTGTAAGGTATTAGCAAGGTTTTTCGATTGATCTAATAAAACATCTTTTTGTTTTGTTGTTAGAAATTTACTTGAATTTATTTTTTGACTTAATGTTTCAGCATATCTAATAATATCTTTTGAACGATAGTTATTTGTAATTAAGTAATTTGTAATTAATTTGTTAACTTTTTCGACTTCATCTTTTAGTTCATTTAATGTAGGTAATGAATCAAAATTTGTTTTCTTTAAAAGAAGATATTTATTAACAACCTCTTTTATTTCATCACTAAAAATAATTGAATTTTGTTTTCGAAATTCTTCTATTTCTTTGATCTTCTGATTAATATAATTAACAGTTGATAAAAATTGTTCATCTTGGGCATTGACAAATAAAGAATTAGATTTAGTTTTTAAATATTTGATTAAATTTGCATCAAATTTATAATCAATATTCATTGATTTAATTTCGTTGTCATAATTTTTTAATTTATCGTATAATATCTTCTGTTTTTGTGTTAATTCATCACTTAGAATTTGATTTAGTTCACTGAATTTTTGATTAAGAGAATTAAAATCCATACTTTTAGAATTTATAAAATTATTAATATTAAAATCAGATTGACTTATTTGTACTTCGTTATTAAAACTATATTTACTTAAATTTTGTAAATTCTTATAATTAGAATTAAAAGTTTTTAAATTTTCATTGAGTTTATTTTGAAATTCATTATTTGAAAAAAGGTTAATATTTTTAGGCATTGATTCAAAAATTTGTTGTTTGATATTATTAAAAGAATCATTATTATTTTGATTAAAAATTTTAGTAATTTGATTTCTTAATTCTGATTGAGCATTATCTTTATTAATTTTCTTAATTAAATTGTCTAAATCATGAAGCAAATTACTAAAATAATTATTTATGTTTTTATAATCAAAAGAAGAAGAATTAAGGAATTTGATAATTTCTTGATACTTATCTTTAACATCATTACTATCTCTTAACTTCTCATCATCTTTTTGCGATTTTAGTTCATTAAAATAAATAACATTTTTTGACAAACTATCGATAAAATTTCTATTTGTTATTAATTCTTTATTTGCTTGATAATCATTTTGTAGTTTATTCATTAGATTCATAAAATCATCTGAATCTAAAAAATAAAATTTTTGCTTCGGGAAATCATCATTATTATTTGTATTTGCACATGCAGCAACAAAGATAACAGGCGAAGAAGCAGGAACTAAAATAGAAAATAATTTCTTTTTCATTAATATCTCCAATTAAAATATTTTTAGGTTAAAATAAACATAAATTCATAAAAAATTTATGTAGTTATTTATGGTTATTTTTCATTCATAATATAACATTAGCAAACTAAATATAGTACATTTTATTTTATCAAATTTTGATAAAATTTTATTCCTTTTTTAGTTTATTTTTTTCATTATCTTTATTAAATATATGATGTAAATTTGAATACCTTCATCTTCTAAATAACAATAAATTATAAGAATATGAAAATATCCTTGTTAGATAATGTATAATTAATATCTAAATTGTATATGAGACTTATATGAGGTAATAATGCGAAAAGATAAAAATATAACACCATCAGTAACTGATAAATTACAACAACTTGGATACAATCTTTCTGATTGAGATGATAGTCAGACTAACAAAAAATTAGATCAAAATATTCTTTTTGTTCTTAATACTGCTTCAAAAAACAAAAATAATCAACCAGGTTATCCGGATCGAATTTATTTTAATAAGAAAACAAATTTATTAATTTTAGTTGAAGAAAAAACAAATATCAAAGATCATTATGATGCTGATATTAAAAAAGGTGCTATTTCAGGGATAAAATGATATTTATCTAAGTTCTTGAATAACTCATTATTTGACAATTACAAAATTTTAGGTATTGCAGTAAGTGGTGATTTATCAACTCAAAATTCTTATTATTTTGATTGTTTTAAAATAGCAAATAATGAAATTTTACATCAAAAGCAAATTAATAATTTTGTTAGTGAAGAAAAATTCTTATCATTATTTTATGATTTTGATGAAGAAGTTGCTATTGCAAATATTACAAAATCAAGTAAGAAAATAAATAAATTATTAAGAAATCTCGACAGTCAGCAACGCCCTGTAATTTTATCAATGTTAATGATATCTTTATATAAACCTAAAAACTACCTTAATAATTTTCCTATCACATATAAATATGCACAACAAGGGATAGATATTTTAAATAGTTTATTTTACACTATACAAGCTATTTTAGAATCACAAGGAATTTCTAAAGAAAAAATAGAAATTTTTAAAACTTATATACAAACATATAAACAAATTAAAGAACTTTCACAAACTAATATCTTAATAAAAATACTTGAAGAAATTGAACATAATATTATCCCTTTGTTTAACAATCAATTTGCTTCTAAATCAAACTATGATATTATTGGTAGATTTTATGAAGAATTTTTAAAATATGCAGGTGTATCTAATGTTAAAAAAGGAATTGTTTTAACCCCAAAACATATCACTACATTATTTACAAAACTTGTTGATATAAAAGCAAACGATGTGATTATGGATTTATGTTGTGGTACAGGTGCATTTTTAATTGCAGCAATGAATAAATTAATTGATTTAATCGAAAATAGTAATATACCAGACAAAGAAGCAAAAATAAATAACATAAAAGAGAATCAACTTTTGGGTTTTGAAATTAATCCGACAATGTTTATTTGTTCTATTTCTAATATGTTATTCCGTGGTGATGGTAAATCTAGAATTTATAACATTGATTCTATAAATGATAAAAAAAGTGATCAAATTATTGCACAAGTTAAACCAACTATTGGTTTTATAAATCCACCTTATTCAGGCGAAGAAAGCTCAAGTAATCCTACACCAAAAGAGATTACATTTTTAACTAAGATGTTAGATAACTGCAGCAGATATGGAATAATTATTGCTCCATTATCAATGTATTTTAAAGATCCTCATCGTAGACAAATGATTTTAAATAAACATACTTTAAAATATGTTATTAATATGCCATCTGATTTATTCAAACCAAATGCATCGACATATACTGCTATTGCAGTTTTTCAAACACATCTACCACATGATTATAAAAAAGATGTAAAGTTTTATAACTTTGATGATGGCTTAGTTGTCACTGCAAAAGGAAGAATTGATTTATATGAAAAATATGCAGAAAATGAAGCAAAATTATTAGATTTTTTATTCAATAATTATTTTGATAAATCCAAAGCTATCAGTGTACCTATTAAACCTGATTCAGAATGAAATGTGCATTCGCATCTAAAAACAAATTATTCAAATTTAACTAAATTCTCTTTTGAAAAAACTATCAAAGAATTTTTGATATTTCAAATCAAAAAAGAAATGGATATAGTTGAAAAAGAAATATCAGATTTTGATTTAATTTGATATATATCTAAATCACAAAAATTTGATAAGCTGTTAAATTATTTGAAAAATAATCAAAAAGATGAAAAAATTGATATAAGTAGTTGAAAAGAATTTAATATTAAAGAAGTTTTTGATAACCTATGTAAACTTGAAAAAGGTAGATTAAAAACAACTCATCAATTAATAAAAGGTGATAATATTTATTATGTAGCTGCTAAAAAGACAAATAACGGAGTTTTAGAAAAAGTTGAATACGATGAAGAATTAGTCACCAAAGGAAATTGCATTGGATTTATCACTGGTGGCGATGGTTCAGGTGGATATAGTTTATATCATCCTGATGATTTTATTGCTAATTCGTTTATTACAATTGGAAGATCTAAACACTTAAATATCTATACTGCAATGTTTTTGATCACAATTTTAGATCAGCACCGTTATAAGTTTTCTTATGGTAGAACTTGACAATCAAAGCGTTTTGATGAAACAATATTGCTGCTACCACAAACAACCGATGGTAAAATAGATTGAGAATATATTCAAAGTTTTATAAAAGGAATGAAAATTTCAGAATTATTATAATAAATATACAAATGTTAATTTATATATTTATCCAAAGAAAGTAAATATGCACAAAATTTATGAATTTAATAATCGAATTATAAATAAAGATTGTTTAGATGGTTTAAAAAATATCCCAGATGAATCAGCTGACATAATTATTATTGATCCACCATATAATATAGGTAAAGACTTTGGTAATAATAAAGATTCAATGGATATTAATGAATATATCACTTGAGCAAAGCAGTGATTTAGTGAGTGTTATCGAATATTAAAGCCAAATGGTTTAGGTTATATTTATGGTTTTAGCGAAATATTAGCACATATTTCAACACAAATAGATCTAAAAAAGCAACGATGACTAATTTGACATTATACTAACAAAGTTACTCCAGGTTTAAAATTTTGACAGCGTTCACATGAAAGTATAATTTGTTTTTGAAAAGATAAACCTCACTTTAATACTGATGATGTTCGCGTTCCATATACAGAAAATTTTATAAAAAACTCTGCTGGTAAAAAGCGAACTTCAACTAAGTGTCGTTTTAACAGTGATTCAAATTATCAATCCTATTACACCCCACATGAAAAAGGAGCATTACCTAAGGATGTTTTTGAAATATCCACTTTAGCAGGCGGAAAAGCGTTGCAAGAGCGTTATTTTTACTGTAAAACACATAATATTTTTTGCAATCCGAAGCAACGTAGAAGCCATGATGAATGTGATATTATTATCCATCCTACTCAAAAACCTATGGATTTAACTCGTAAATTAATTATGGCATCAAGACCAAAAGATCGTAAATTTAATGTTTTAATTCCGTTTTGTGGTTCAGGTAGCGAATGTTATGTTACCAAAGAAATGGGTGGAAATTATTTATCATTTGAAATAAATCCTGATTATATAAAACTTGCTGAAAATATTGTAAATTTAATTAAATAAACTAAATATACAATATTTGAACTTTATTATCAATCAAATCTTTAATTTCTTGAAAATATTTAAGTGTAAAAATTACAAATCCGTTGCTTAGTTTTTGTAAATACGGACTATCTCCATTTAATCCATACAAATATGCATAATCTTTATAATCACCTTGATTATGTTCTTTGGTTTTCTTTACATACTTACATTTTTCAACTTGTTCATCAGTTATCACAGTATAATAAATATCAATAACTTTATTAACAATGCTTTGTTTTCTTACTAATGAAATCCTGTTTCTGATTTCTTTTCTACCTGTTTCCTTTTTAATTTGTATCCCGATTTTGACACCTTTATAATCTATTAGAATATCGATACCGTTTCGATCTAAGTCACTTGATTGAAATACATTTTCTTTACCAAAAACTCTTTGACAACAATAACCTGCTTGAATTTGTGTAATAATTGATGCTCAGGTTCGATATATCCTTGCTTCTATACCTTTAAATAAACAACATTCGCATAATCCAATATGATTTTTATTGAAATTTAGAATTTTTGCTTTCATATCGTCGGTTAAATAATAATTTAAATATCAATCATCAAAATCAAGAAAATTATTATTATTTCAATAAACTTGATATATAGCATCAAGTGCTTGGATTTCTTTTGGCATATCTGCTTCCATAATTTTGATATTTTTATATCTACTGCGATATAAATCTAAGTTTATCGATTCTAGAAATTCATTGAATGCATTATCCATATTGTTATTTTAACACAAAAATAAGCATCCATAGATGCTTATTTTATTTACGTTTTTTCTTTATAAAATAGTATGTTAACCCACTAATGATACCTAAACTTAAAATTCCTACTATAACTCCTACAGCTATTTTTCAACCATTAGATGATTTGATTTGTTGTTTAGGTTTCTCTGCTGGTTTTTCAGTTGGTATAGGATTTTCAGGTGTATTAGGTTTAGATCCTTGATTTTTGTTAATTTCATCAATTTTCTTTTGAACTTCATCTTTTAATGCATTAACATCATTAATGTTATTTTTAACTTGCTCATGTTTATTAAGATATGCTACTTGCAGATTATCAGGAAGTTTTTTGATTAATGCATCAACATCTGAATTTGCTTGATCTAATTGCTCCTTAGTTTTTTCATCTTTTGCTTGTTGTGCTTGCTTTTCATCATTAATTTCTTTATCTATTAAAGTTTTTAGTGAATCTAGCTGTTGCTTAGTAGTAGCAGCATCAATTTGACCGATGAATTGAGCTTTCTTGGTTGAATCTAAGATTTGATTTGCAATTCCTTTGATATTTTCTTTATATATATCAAAGTCTGCTTGTGCTTTTGCTTCTGCTTTTATTTGTGCATCTGCTGTAAGATAGATTTTTTGTAAATCAATGATATTATCTGCATCTGACATTTGGTTAGTTAAATCAGATTTTATCTTTAAGTCTTTTATTTTATCAATTAAGGCTTTTGTTTTATTTCTTTGATCTTGTAATTTTTTAGTCTCTTGCGCATTATATAGATCATTAATTTGTTTTAAAATTTCACTTAATTTAACAGCTGTTAAATCGGAAGCGTTAATTTTGTTTGCAAAATCTTGTTTATCATCTAATTTTTCTAATTGAGCTAGAGCATATTTTTTTGCATCATTTAAATTAGATGGATTAATTTTCAGCATATCTTGTGCATTTGTTATCTGACTTTGTGCATCATTGATTTGTTTTTCAGTAATTCTTTGAACATCGATTAGATTATTTTTAATTTGATTAAAAACTCGACTGTAATCAGCATATGAATCTGTTGTATAGATATTGTTGGTATTAGGAATTTGTGTTTTGGTAAGAAGTTGATATTTTGAAATCAAATGATTTCTTTGCTCAATTGCTTTATTAGTAGTTGTTTTCAACGATGCTAAAGCTTCATCAATTTGGTCAGAAGTAGCATCAGGGTTACTTATTACCACACTCTGTTGATTAATTAAATCAGCAATATTTTTAGATAAGCTAGGAAAGCGAAGTTGATATTTATCTGTAAATCCATAAGCATCATTTTCTAAATACTCATTATATGCTAGTAATTTAGCACCTTTGACTGATGCTACTAAGGATTTGTATGCATGGATATATGCATCATTAAGTTTTTTTAACTCAACTGCAGATGGATTAGTTTTTCTTAACTCTGCTTTTAATGCATCTGATTTCTCTTTTAACAAATTATAAGAAGATTCAGTATATTCTAACTTATTAATAGTATCGAAATTTTTGATGTTAAGTTGTGCTATTTGTTGTTGAACATCAGAAACAACCAGTGATTCTTTTGCTTTTTGATATGCTTGTTTTAGTGATGTTACAGTAGAATCGGTCAAATCATTTGTATTTTTCAGTGCTGCTTTAATATCATCAATAGCATTTTGATATTTACTGTATGAATCAAGAGTATAAACAACATTATCAGTGTTTTCTAATACAGAATTTAAAATATCTTGTAATTGTTGTTGTTTAGTTGTTTTAGTTAAAGCAGAAGATTTAGCATTTTCTAGTCTGGTTTTAATATCATCAATAGTTTTTTGTGTTAAGAGTTCATCATCCTTAATTGCTTCTTGAGCAATAGCCTTAATTGCATCATAATTTGTCTTTGATTCGTTTGTTCAATTGTTATAAGTTGATTCAATGTTTTCTTGAACTAAGGTTTTTAAAGTATTTTTATCAGTCTCAGCAGTTTGGATAATATCATAGCCTATTAACTCAGTAATTTTTGGCTTAGGTTTACTTGCATCTCAATCAATTTCTACTGATATAATTGCTTTATTTGTTTGATGTGGTAGTTTGAATGCAACAATATTTGTAAATAATTTACCTACCAACTTCTTTTCTACTGCATTTGTAGATGTATCAAGAATATTTACATAAACTGATGCATATGAATCTCCATCTGAAACAACCCTTAAATTACGGTTATCAAAATAACCTTTTTCGATGTACCAAATTAACTTACCAGAAGCATTTTTAGGTTCATAATATGTATTTAAATTTGAATCTAATGTATTAGCAGGTTTGGTATCTTTTGAAATTTCTGAGTAATTTTCTCCTCCAAACCTTGGATCGTTATCGGCAGAGATATAGACACCTTTGTTAACTAAAATTTCATTAATTGTTAATGCTGTATTTGCTGGATAATCTTTGGTTATCTTTAGTTTTATATATCTAGCTTTTGTAGAGATATCATCTTTTCCTCAATATTTAGCATTTGGATATTTTGGATCTTCTGTTCCTGCTTGCACATTTGCTAAGTTATTAGTTGAATCGGTAGTATCATTGATACTAAAAAGCGATGTTCAATGAGCAGATGTTTCATTAGTTGCCGATGCTAAAACTTCTATATTTCTTGGATAATTTGAAGTTGATTTACTTGCATAAATCCGTAAAGATTTTAAATCAATTTGTTGACCTAAATCATAGATAATTTCATTATCTTTTTTAGGTGTTGATGTAAAGCTAACTGAAGTGTTAATGTCACCATCGAAAGCATAATTTGAATTTCTTGTATCAGTGTTGTTATGATTGTTTGCTATGGTTGAAGAAACTAAATATCCAAATGTTTTAACATCTATAATATGAACTTGTAAGTTTTTAAAAGCAACTGATAAATTAGTATCCGAATTGCCTGTCTTTTTGTTTATTAATCTCACAAATTGCATTCTTACTGGAGCGCTAAGTGTATTTTCAACATCTGTTCATTGATATCCGTCTGATGAATATTGTAGTTTTAGATTTGTATCTGGATTTGTTATATCTTTTGTTATTGAATCTACATTATATACATCACCTAAATCAATACCGATGAATTTGTCCTTTGCAACAGTGATATTCGAGGCTGCATCGGGGTTATTTTGGTTAAATAATTTAAATGTATTATCAATTTTATCTGTAACAAGATTTGGATTTTGGATATCGGTAAATAAGTATTTATTTGATGGCTGTGGTTTTTCAACAAATGATACATCGTGTAATTTTCATCAAGTTTGCAAATTATCTTTTGATTTAATTCTGATTCCAGTTATAATACCCCACGAATCGGGGATATTGATATTTTGATCATTTTTTGCATCAGTGATATTTTGAACATCTGAATCAATAGGTAAGTTATTTCTTTTTGCTTGAATAACGATATTATGTACTTTATCAGCATTCTCTTGCAAAATCCTTAAGGATGCAACTTGCATCGGACGGTTGAAATCAATATCAACATAATCACTATTTTGCACATTTCCATTATCAGAATGTGACAGTCATGCGAAACTTTGATCATTTACATCCAAAACATGGTTTAAGTTATAATCTTGATAAACTTTCATGTTTGAAGAAATACGATATTTTTGCTTACTGGTATAATTTGGTCCATACACCGAAATATCCGCTAATCTTCATCATACATGTTGTTGTGCTGCGACCTTAAATCTAAAATCCTTAGCATTGGCATAACCTGAAATATATTGAATTTGTTGATTATTAAGATGAAATGCTCCAAATTGTTTTCATTGCTTATTTGAGTCTGTTTCATTTTCATCCTTATATTCTACAATAAAATCATTTAATGCATCAGCAGGTTTTGATCAAGCTTGTTCTACTCGGATTGATGTAACAAGTTGCTTGCTTGGTAAACTGAATCCTAGTGTGTCACCGACGAAAACAGTATCATTTTGACCGTTTTTAGCATTAGAATATCATCCTTCTGTTGATAATTTATTATCAGTTAAATAAGCAGGTCCACTATGTGCATCAGGTTGATAAGCATCTTTTGATTGCATAGTAGTATTTGCTGGATTAAATTGTAGCCCGTTATATGCAATATCACTTGCAGCTACATCTGGATTAGCACGAAATTCTAATAAACGTAAATTTTTATTATTTCTTGGTGCTTCTTCTGTATCATATAGTCTTATTGCAATTACATTATATATAGTATTAAAACTTATATCTTTACCTGTTGATTCATTATCAGAATAATTTATTGATGTTTGATTTGGAACATCTACTCATTGGTCACTGTTATTTATTTGATATTGTAATTTAGACGTTAAAAAGTGATTTCCTTCTGCCCCTACAAATTTAACAAAAACAGAATGTAGCGAAATAGGATGATTAAATCTTGCTCCAAATCAATCACCTGCTTTGATGCCAGCACTAGCGTCGTTAGATTGAGTATAAATAAGTTGTGTTGTATTATCTTTATTAAAAACAACTGATGGATCGATGTTTCCTTGTTTACCTTTCATTTCAGTGATAAAAGTACTGGTAAAACTGCTAGGTTGCAATGTTTGATTATTAATTTTATTTAAGGTTCAATCAATTAATTTTTGTGCAAGTGGTTGGATGTATTGTGAACCAGGAATAGCATTTAACTGATTACCTAAGTAATCGAAACTATGTTTTTTAGATGCATCGATCAAATTTTTACCTACATTAGCAAATTCAATAAAGTTATCTGGCTCACCATTTTTATAACTTTTTAACCCATTTAATAACATAGTAATTCCAGCAGATAATTCTTTAAAAGAATCAAGTCATGGTTTCATTTGAGCAATTAACTGTGGATTTAAAGTAGAAGATGAAAAGATTTTTAAAGAGTTTGAAATTGTATTAAATGCATCGATTAATGAATTGATATCTGAATCAGTAAATGAATCATTAGATAATTTGTTTTGCAGTGTTGTAATTATATCCTTGATATTTTGTGATTCTTGTAGTTGTGGGGGAGATAAATTACTCTGATCTTGATGAATCATATGTTTTGCAATTTCTCTAAATGCAATTGAAACTGCGTTATCAAATTCGGAATTATTTAGTACATGTTTAAAGGAGTTTTCTCAGATTTTATCTGCTTCTGCATCGGATTTTCAAACTTTTCAAGCATAGTTTGCTCCACCAAAAATAGCAACTTTTGATGGTTGTTCTTGTTGCATCGGATTTAGCAGTAATCCTGAAAACTTAGAAGCATCCACATCTGGTTTTAAAAAGTTTTTGTATCCACCTAAAATCAGTTTGGTTTTGGCTTGATCACTAACTGGTCAATTTATCCATAATAATGGTGGATTCACCATATTTGCAGTTGTTTTTGAATCTGTATTTTGAGTTTGTATTTGATTTGATAATGTTTGATCATATTTTTTTAATCAATCATTATTTACGGTTCCGAAAATTGCCCCTGAAGTCATAACAACTGATACTTCTGGTGGAAAACTTGCAAAATATTTTTGACCATCACCCATATACTCATCAACTACATAAGGTATGGTTAGAACTAAATCAGGATAATCTTTTTTAAGTTCTTTTAATCAAGAAACTAAATCTTCCAGAAATTTCTTTTGTTGATTTTCAGATTGGGTTTCAGCATTTTGATCATTACCTGATTTAAATGGTTTACCAAAATCATCACCTAACACCCCGATTTGACGAACACCTGCATCGATAACTTGCTTAAATTTCGCTTTCAATACTTTCAAATCGCTATCATAGTTTGCAATAGTCATTCTGCTATCTGAAAATGGATGTAAGGTATAAATAAACCTTACTTTGGTTTGATTACCAAGTTTTGCAAGCGGTTTGATCAAACGATCAAGTTCATCTTGTGTATATAACTCTCTTCATTTGATGCGATGTTTTGGATCATCTTTTGGAGAATACATATATGCATTAAGTTTATAGTAACTTCCTCACTTCATATAATCTTGGCGATCTTGTAAACTCCAAGGATTTCCATAATATCCTTCAACAACTCCGTGAGTTTTAACATCTGCTCAATCTTTGATTTCAAAACTTGCAATTTTGTTCCCATCAAGTTGTTTAAAGATATGTCACAAGGTGGTTGCTCCATAAAAAGCAGCATCGGAATTTTTAGCCATAACTGTTATATAATCAGTTTCTTGTCCGTCGATATCAACTTTTTTAGAATCCAATTGATATGAATCGATTTTAGTATTTAAACTATCATCTAAATTGATTCCTATTTCTTTAACTTTTTTATCAACTAAATCATCTGTGCTATCACCTTTGATTCCGACTAAAATATTAGTTTTACCTGCTATAAACCTGCGTGTTGCTTTATAATGCAGTTTTTTTAGTTTTAATACTTCATCAAAACGTGCAATTGTTGCATCATCAATTCCTTCTTCAAAAATGATATTTACATCATTTGTGATTAAAAAGTCTTTATCTTTTTGATATTGTGATTGTTGTACACCTGGAAAAATTTGATAAAGAGAATCGTTATTTGTGTTATCAACTGATTTAGAACTATCTTTATTAGTTGCTGGTTGTGAATCAGTTGCTGAAATACTTGCTAGTAATCCAACTGCTGATGCAGATACTAGCAAGGTTTTGAGTTTTTTTAAATTCATATAAACCTCTATTATGTTTTAAAAGGTATATAAATATATTTCTTCCTATATACAAGTGGTTTTAGTGAAAGCACAACCTATATATATATATATATATACGGAGCAATTATAACAAACAAGGAATCAACATCATAATAGATGAAAAAATTTTACATTGTTTTGTTTTATTGTACAAGATAAACCAAAAATTTGAAAATTTTTTTTATTTTCATAACAAAGAAAGAAATAAATGAAATTTATTTATTAAAGAATTTATATATAATTTTATACAGAAAGGAAATTATGAACAAAGAAGTATATTTAGCTGGTGGTTGCTTTTGAGGAGTAGAAGCATTCTTCCAAAAAGTCAAAGGTGTTTTAAGCACAAGTGTTCATTATATTAATGGTGGTAGCGAAGGTGTTTCATATCGACAAGTATGTAATGGTTCATCGCATGCTGAAGCTGTAAAAATTATTTATGATGCAGATGTTTTAACACCTAATGATATTTTTAAACTATTTTTATTAATTATTAATCCTTATTCATTAAACAAACAAGGAAATGACCGTGGCGTACAATACCGTGTTGGGATATATACTAATGAAACTGCACTAAGAGCTGAATTTGAAAAGCTAAATCAAGCATTTAAAGAAACTGAAGGTAAAGATAATTATATTGAGATTTTACCTGTTAGTGATGATACAAAGGCAGAAGAATACCATCAAAATTACTTAAACAAAAATCCATTTGGATATTGTCATATCAACTTAGATGGTGTTCCAGCGAAATATCGTAAATAAATTTACCAAAGCGAACACTTTGGTTCTTTTATATTTAAATTATGATAAAATAAAAATACTATGGAACAAACAATGTATAAATCACTTTATCAAATCAAGGAAAAATATCAAGAACTTGAAAAGTCGCTTGAAAAACCTGAAATTATTTCGGATATAAAAAAATATAACAAAATCAGCAAAGAAATTAATTCAATTAAAGATATTGTTATAGTTTTTAACAAATACCTTGATGCTCAAGAAAATCATACACAAGCAAAAGAAATGTTATCAATAGAAAAAGATGAAGAAATTTTGGCATTTGCTAAACTTGAAATTCAAACAACCGAAGAATTAATGAACAAATTAACTGAAGAATTAAAAATTTTAATTCTTCCACAGGATGAAAATGATAACAGAGATGTAATAGTTGAAATTCGTGGAGCAGCTGGGGGCGATGAAGCAAATATTTTTGCAGGTGATTTATACCGTATGTATTCAAAATGATGTACACAAAATAATATGAAAATTACATTATTAGATTCAATTGGAGCTGAAGCAGGTGGTTTTACATTAGTTACCTTTGCTGTGAAAGGAAAAAAACCTTATTCTAAATTAAAATTTGAATCAGGAGTACACCGTGTGCAAAGAATTCCTGTAACCGAAGCAAAAGGACGTGTTCATACATCTACAGCTACTGTTACAGTAATGCCAGAAATTGATGATGATGTAGAAATAGAAGTGAAAACCGAAGATATCCGTGTTGATGTGTTCCGTTCAAGTGGTAATGGTGGTCAATCAGTTAATACAACTGATTCAGCAGTTAGAATTACACACTTTCCAAGTGGAATTGTAGTATCTTGTCAAGAAGGAAAATCACAAATCCAAAATAAAGAGATTGCAATGCGAATTTTAAAATCTAAACTTTATGATTTGGAAATTCAAAAAAAGCATGCCGAAGAATCAGCATTTAGAAAACTTGCTGGTTCAGGAGCGCGTGCTGAAAAAATACGAACTTATAACTACCCACAAGATCGTGTTACTGACCATCGCATCAGTTATTCAACATCCTTAGCGCCTATTATGGAAGGTAGGTTGAATGCGATTATTGATGCATTATTAGCAGAAGAACAAAATGAAAAAATAAAAGAAGCAGGGATCTAATGTCAACAAAAGCAGATTTATTGCTTGAAAAAAGAAGATATGGTTTGGATCAAAACATATCTTCTTTTGAAGAACAACAACTTATGAAAGGTATGCCAGTTCAAAAAATAATCGGATATATTGAAATGGCTGATGTAAAAATTGATCTGAGATATAATGTTTTAATACCTAGATATGAAACCGAAGAATTAATTTTATATGTGAAAAAGATGTATCCTAAAAATGCTAAATTAAGAATTTTAGATTTATGCTGTGGTTCAGGTTTTATCGGACTAGCATTAAAAAAATATTTTGTTAATTCAGAAGTAATTTTATCTGATATTTCTGATGAAGCAATTATGCAAAGTAACTTAAATAAGAAGATAAATAATTTAGAAGTCAAGATTATCAATTGCGACTTATTTGATAGCATCACAGGTAAATTCGATGTTATCGTAAGTAATCCACCTTATTTATCAACAAACGAAAAACTTGATAAATCAGTTCTTAATTTTGAACCACATAATGCTTTATTTGCTGATAATAATGGTTTATATTTTTATCAGCAAATTATTAAAAAAGCTGATAAATATTTAAAAAATGAAGCAAAAATATTTTTTGAAATCAACCCGTTACATTTAAACTGATGAAATCATCAAAAATGAAAATATGACATCAAAATTATTAATGATATTGCTAATAAACCAAGAATTGTGGAATTTGCATATAAAAAACCTAGCAACAACTAGGTTTTTTTGATCATTTTGATATGGCAGGGGTTAAAGGAATCGAACCCTTATCATCAGTTTTGGAGACTGCTATAATACCATTATACAAAACCCCCATAAAGAAGTTACTTACCAAATTTAAAGTGACAAACATCACCATCTTGCATTATATATGATTTTCCTTCCGATCTCATTTTTCCAGCATTCTTAGCACCTAATTCACCTTGATAATTTATATAATCATTATAAGAAATTACTTCTGCTTTAATAAATTTTTTTTCAAAATCACTATGAATTACTCCGGCACATTTAGGAGCATTTCATCCTTTATGAAACACTCAAGCCCTTGCTTCTAATTCTCCGGCTGTAAAATAAGTTTGTAAATTTAATAAATCGAATGCATGTTTGGTAAGTAAATCTAATCCACTAGTTTTTATTCTATAAAGTGATAAAAATTCTTGTTTTTCATTTTCATCTTCGATTTCGGTTAATTCTGATTCAACTTTTACCGAAATCGGTAAAAGTTTTTCATAATCTTTTAAAGATTTTTTTAGTTTCACATAAACTGCATCATTATTATAATCCAAAAATTGTTCTGATGATAAATTAGCAACATAAATAATTGGTTTATAAGTTAATAGATGATACCCTTTAATAAATTTACTTTCATATTCATCTAAGTCAACTTCCCTAGCAGGTATTTCAGATTCGAGTGCTTTTTTTATTTTCATTGCGGCATTTTGCTCGATAATAGCATCTTTGTCCCCTGATTTAGCTTTCTTTGCAACACGGTTTAACACATTATTAATTGTTTCTAAATCAGCTAAAATTAATTCAATATTAATTATTTCTTTATCGCGAACTGGATCAACTGAATTAGAAACATGCATAATATTTTTATCTAAAAAACAACGAACCACATGAATAATTGCATCTACTTCACGAATGTTAGCTAAAAACTTATTTCCCAATCCTTCACCTTTTGAAGCACCTTGGACTAATCCGGCAATATCAACAAAATCAAAAGTTGCTCATACTATTCTTTTTGGATTAACTAAATTAGCTATATTTTTTAATCTTACATCGATTAAAGGAACCGATGAAATATTAGGCTCAATAGTTGTAAATGCATAATTGCTTGCTTCAACATGTTTTTTAGTTATCGCACTAAACAATGTGCTTTTTCCAACATTTGGAAGTCCGACAATACCTGCTTTTAATGACATAAATCTCCTTGTTCTTTATATTTTACTAAATTTCAAGTTCTTAAAAAGTTCTTTTTTTGTTCTTTTTGCTTTCTTTTTTTAAAATAATCTATATATAAAATATGAAAGCAAAAATTTTTAAATATATAATAAGCATAATTTTGATAGCAGCTACACTTGGTACACTTAGTTATTTTACTTTTTTTGCTACACCACAGCAAAATACAGTAAAAAAAGAAATGATAAAAAGATATATCTTAAAAGGTGCAGTAAAACAAACAGGGATTCACGAAAGTTCTAGTCCACTAACATATCGGCAGTTATTCTTTATTACAAAACTATTACCAGATGGAGATGTATCTGCATTTAAATTAGATGATTTAGCAATTGAAAATAAAGAAATATATGTTCCGTTTAAAAACCATCAACTTAATTGAGAAGATTTGCATTCAATCAATCAATTAACAAGTTATGGGATAAGTAAATCATATGCACAAAAGATAATTGATTATAAAGAAAGTAAAGGATACATAATAACTTGAGACGAGCTTTCAAAAATTTCTGGTATTGGCCAGAAAACAATTGAAAAATTAAGAACTTTCTTGATTCTAGAATAGCATCATTTAATGCATTTTTGGTTTTAACATTCTTTTATCTTGTTTTATCATCATTTAGTATTTTGATTTTACTTTTTTGGATAATTATTTCACTAATTCAGATTTATATTTTTAGAAAATACTTAATTCGGCTGCTTATTTTCATAGTAATTTTATCTGTAATTTTATTATCTAAAATGCTTATATATAGATATTTTTATGCATCAGGTGTAAATAACACATTCCAAGTAATTGGTGTTTATAAAAGCTATATAGCAATACGAAATTTTTGAAATTTAAAGTATTATATTTCAAATTATAATGATAATTATTCAATTTATCAATTTATCAATGTGCAAGGAAACATTGCTGAAACAAGTTATAAAAAAATCCTATCAACAAATATTTCACCTGCTACAAACTGAGATTTTCGCTACTATATTTTTAATTTTTACTCAAAATTTGATGGTTACCAGCAAACCTTGATCCCAATGACATTTGGATATACATATAAAACATCATCGTTAATTGATAATGCATCAAAAATTGGTATTATGCATCTGCTTATTATTAGTGGACTACATTTTGGGATAATTGATAAAATATTAAAGAAAATAACAAAAAGAAAATGAATTGGAATTTTTGTTATAGGAATTTATTGATTTTTGTGTAACTGAAGTTTTTCAACTAACCGTGCTTTTGTTTTTAAAATACTCCCTAGAAATAAAAAATATTTCAAGGATAAGTCTGATAAATATCTTTTTACTGCATTTATATGTATTGCTTTAAACAATCAAATTAATTTATCTGTTGGATTATTTATCACCTTTATTTTAACTTATCTACTACTTTTTACAAAAAAGTTAACTAGAATTAAAACAAAAATTATTACTTCATTAGCATTATGATTTATATCAATTTTGTTCATAATTTATATGAATAAAAATATAAATTTGCTTTCTTTTTTAATCATACCTATTTTTGCTATATTATATGAGATAATTTTAATAGTATCGTTAGTTTTATTTTGATTTCCTTTTGCATCTTTTTTAGTTATATACAGTGTAAACTCAATTATTTCAATGATGCTATATTTTGTAGTAAATATCAAAATTGAATTTTTATATGTTAAAGAAATTATGGTAGTTTTAATTTATGTTTGCTCTATTTTAATGATGTATCTTTATAAAAAGTGGCATTATCAGTTATAATATTATTATGTATTTTATAATAGGTGATGAAGAGTTTTTTATAAATCGCGAAATTAATAAAATTAAGGAAAAATTTTTAGATGAAAATATCTTTACTTATCGTGAAAATTATAATTTACTTGAAATTTTAGATGAAATTTCAAGTGAAAATTTGTTTGAGCAACCTAAACTATTTATCGTTTATAATCTTAATCTATTAACTGCTACAAAAATTTCAGAAAAAGACAATGAAATAATCGAATATTTTAAAAAAGTATTTATGCAACAGAACAAAAATACTTTGATTTTAGTATTAAATCAAGTTAAATATACAAGAAATAATTTAACAGATTTTATTTTGAACACTTTTAAGGTTATAGAACTACATAAAATAAATAAGTATGAAATAAGAACACAGATAGGTAATTTTATTCGTTCTAAGGGAACAAAAATATCACAAAGCGACTTAATTTACTTGCTTGAAAAATTACCAGAAAACTTATTTATCATCCAAAATGAAGTTGAGAAAATGACTTCATATACCGATAATTTAACTAAGGATATTATTGACGATTTTATATCAGACTATAAGTTAAACAACCAATTTGCTTTTATAAATTCGATAGAAAGTAAAGATGTAGGTAAAATTTATCAAAAATACCTTGAACGCAGTAGTGAAGGTGATAATGAAATAACTTTAATGTCACAGATTTTTAGTATTTTTTCACTTGCAGATAGGGTTTATAATCTCAAAGAACTTGAATATACTGATTATGATATAATGCAACAAACAAAATTGCAAGATTGAAGATATAAGAAGATTTTGCAAGTTATAAAATTATACGGGATTAAAAAGATTCATTATATTTTAATAAACCTTGCTGAGTTAGATATCCAACTAAAAAGTTCGGAGGTTCCAAGTAATGTATTATTCGAGACATTCTTGATCACAAACTTCACATAATTTTGATAATAAGCACTTTGTATTTTTAGATGGTGAAGTAATAACAAAAAGTAACTATCAAAAAAACCAAGAATATTATGATTCGGTGTTCTTTCACCTTAAAAACACATCTAAATCATTAACAAAATTTATTGTTGTTATTCCTGATATATATTTATATTTTTTCAATGAAGAATTTATGTATATTGAAAAAAGTTCAAAATATACACTTGAAAATAAAAAAGAAAAAGAAAGAAAATTGAAATTATTACAAAATTTTCTTTCTTTGATTTCGCAATTTAAAAATATTTCAATTGCTTATGAGTTGAACTTTAGTAATATTTTGGTTATTGCAAATGCAATTAACCGAAACGAAAACATTCTTGATGATTCAGAAGATAGTCAAACAATACAAAAAACGCTAACATCGACACAGAATGTTATATATGAAGATATGTTAGTAACAAAAAACCTAGATTTAAGTAAATTTGATCCTAGCAAAAATGAATTAAGAGATAACTTAATTTTAATTACTAAGAAATATTCCGAAGTATTCAACAATGATGATTTAATGCTAAAAAACATATCATCTAAGATAAATAAAATTAATAAAAAAGACAAAGAAGAAATAACTAATTACTTAAAAAAAACATTATATGCATTTAAAAGTTTATATAATCGATCAATATATATCCATGAAGAAAACGAAAGTAATTTGTCTATTTTTGAAACATTTCAAGTTTTTGATGATTACCTATATGATTTTAAGATTTCATCGAACTACAATAATACATTTAAAGCAATTATAAAAACTTTTAAATCAAAATACACTACTATCTTTGATTTAAAAAAGTTTATGGTTTTTGAAAAATCAGGATATTTTTATTTAATAGATAAAATAAAACTTTTAGTTAAATTATATTGCTTGATTCCTAATAATATTGGATTTATTTTAAGACATTTAACATCAAATGATAATTCTATAAAACCATTGTCACAAGTTAATTATTATCAAATTTTAACTTCATATTTTATTAATCAATGTGAACAAAAAACTTTTTATTTTCATTATCCAATAGCAAAAATTGTAAAAATCACAGTTTTTAATAATCTGTTTATTCCATATATCTATAATTTTAAAATAACTGTTGATTCAATTAAGAAAACTATGATTTTTAACACAAATGATATTCCTTATAAAAATATCAATGCATATTCTATTAAAATTAAATAACGAATTTCTTAATTTTAAGAAGAACATATAAATATGTTCTTTTTATTCTACTTGCAGTATATCTTTTGCTCACACATGCTTGGATAAAACTTTGATAATCTGATTGTTCAATATGTTTTTTAAAAAGATTTTCAATTCCTTCAGTTACCATATGAAATTGAGCTATTTTGGATGCTGATAGTTTTCTTACAATCTTTTGAAATTTTGGATAAGTATTTTCTATAAGAAATTTCGGCTTGATTTTATTTATATCAAAAGGAGAAAATGGCTTTATACTTTGATTTTCTTTTAGCATTGCTCTTAATTTTGTCGCACTAGCAAAATTATTACTTATTTGTTCGCTATGAAATCCGATGGTACGTTTTAAGCAAATAGGGATAATTTTAAAATTATTATTTATTATAGTTTTAACATACTCTAAACCTAGAATATCATTAGGTTGATTAATTTCAAATCCACTTAATTTGCTTAATGCTAAATTTGTTGCTCTCGGAAAACTATTACCTTTTTGTTTTAGGTATTTTTTAACAAGTTGGTTATATTTTTCTTGATTATTCTTAATTATTTGAGCAACATTGATAAAAGTGTTTATATCATCTGTTTCAGAACCAAAAACAAGATAATCAATATTTGCTTTATTAAGCAACTTAATGGCTTCTGAAGCAAAAATATGTGCAGCTTGTGCTGAGATTTTGTTATTTATTTTAATAACTTTATAAATTCCATATTTTTTAGCCATTTTTTTTCTTTGATAAAAAGGTAAGCAAATTATTTCACCTCGTTGTGAATATTTATACGACATCGCTATGATTATTTTTGCATTAGGAAATTTTTCTTTAATTCAATTAATTTGATAAATATGTCCATTATGCATCGGATTATATTCAACTACAATTCCTACTTTAATTTGCTTATTCATATTTAAATTATAATCATTTTTAAAAATACAGCAATACTGCTGTATTTTTAAACTAACTCATCAAAGATATCATCTCCGGTTTCAGTGACTATATCAACATCGAAATTACGTGCTACAATGTTTCCTAATGTTCCTAAACCGTTAAAGTTAGTTAAAACCTTTGGAGATTTAAATGACTTAGAGAAAATAGTTGCTGGCAGTAATTCCCGGGTATGGTTAAATCCTGGATAGGTTGGATCATTTCCATGATCAGAAGTTATAATCAATAAATCATCTTCACGCATTACATTGATTAACTTAGCAAGTTTTGTATCTAAATTAGCTATATTTTGTGCATATCCATGCACATTACGACGGTGTCCAAAATGCGAATCAAATTGTACAAGATTAGTGAAAATAAATTGATTTTCACCGTCTTTTGTCGCTAAATCAATTGTAATATCCATCCCATTTGCATCACCTTCGGATGGAAAGTGCTTAGAAATTCCACTGCCTACAAATATATCATTAATTTTACCAACTGAAATAACTTCAATACCTTTGTTATATAAACTATTTAAAATAGTATAACCTGGTGCATTAGCATAATCATGTCGGTTAAAAGTTCTTTCAAAACTACCAAAATCACCTATATAAGGACGACATATAATTCTACCAACATTTCATTCAGATTTTGATGAGCAAATTTCACGTGCTGCTTTAGCATAACGATATAAGTTATCTAAACCAGTTCAAGCTTCATGAGCACAAATTTGTAATACCGAATCCATTGATGTATATACTATAATAGCACCACGTTCTTTTTCTTCGTGGGCTAATTCATTAATGATTTCGGTTCCAGAAGCAGCTTTGTTTCCTACAATTGGTCTTCCATCAAAAGCCTTTGATAACTCATCAATTAATTCTTGTGGGAATCCATTTTCAGTAAATGTAGGAAACGGAGTATTAGTTTTAACCCCCATCATTTCTCAATGTCCAGCTAGTGTATCTTTTGCATTTGAAACTTCTTGAACTTTAGCCATATATGCAAGTGGCTTACGAACATAATAATTTCCGTTAAGATTAGCAATATTACCGATACCTAATTTTTTTCAAGTATCAATTTGAAATTCTTCAACCATTGAAGCAGATCGAATAGTGTTTGCGCCAGCATCACCGAATTTAATTTGATCTTTATCCGGACCAATTCCTAAACCGTCTGTTACAATCATAAAAATACGTCTAAATTTTGCCATAATTGCTCCTGTATTTATATTTTAATATTAATTATATTTTACTCCTTTTTTAGCAGAATAAAATAACTGATAAATTACTAATATTGTAAGTTATCATATTTTATGTTTAAATTCTTGTGTATTCTAACCTAAATAAACATTTTTTCTAATAATTTTTTCTTAATATTTTTAAGAATAGTTAACTTACGCTTGAAGATTAAAAAATTAGTAAGAAAAAAATACCTTAAAATTCTGTTTACCCCTATAAACAATAGGTAAACAGAATTTTCACCATCAAAACGGGAAATACAGGAAAAACACATAAACAAGAAAGTATAAAACTAACAGATTTAACTTTGTATCGTTGCAGCAAATAGCTGTGGCGATTTTGATTTAAATTTGTTTATATTTTTATTAAGTATTAATCATCTCATATTATACTCATTAATACCAAATATTTGTTCATAAGTTATTTTTATATAACCTACATGACTTAAACATTTAGATTTTAAGTTTGAAAATCAGTAATTGATTTCACAAATGTCTAAAATTTTTTAATTTTTTATCTTAATTCTTGTTAAACTTCCTTTTCATAGATTTTGCACATTTTCTAAATTTTTTAATATATTTTAAATTATTTTTTCTAATTTCACCTTTTTTTATGTAGAATAAGAATGTTAAGAAATTGAAGAAAAATTTATTTATTACTTAAACATAAAAGGAGTAAATATGAAAAAGCAAATTAAAAAAATATTTTTATTTAGTAGTATTTTAACTACATCAGTTGCTAGTATACCAGCATTAACAACTACAAATGTGTTAAAAAATCAAGAAAAACCTTGATATTTAGGATATCAAAATAATAAATTAGAAGTTCGTATAAACAAAAACGGACAACTATTTAATTCTGTGAGGAATGTACCTGTAAACAATAATTATGAATTAAAACTTTTATTAAATTATGATGCAGAAAATTCAGTTATGGATGAAAAATGAACTGTCCAAAAAAATAATAAATTCATAGAAAACATTAAAAAATCAAATTTATATTTCAAAAGCTATCAAACAAGCTCGATGATGCCGATCGTTTGATTCTATTTTGATAATGAAAATCAAAGAAAAGAATTTGTCAAAAGTATTATAGAAAAAAAAGAAATTTATAAAGGTATTGTATTTCCAAACGAAATACAAAATATTCAATTATCTAATACAACGAATTCACGCAAGCAAAAAGTTCTTGATTGAGATATTTACTATGATAGGGATATTACAATCGATAACACAAAAGATTTAGAAATAGTAAATTTTAAGAAGCAAATAGAAAGAGAGAATAGAAGATATTACAATAACTTAGGGAATGTTGGAGTTTTAGAAGTAATAGGGAGATTGGATGAAACTAAACTACAAAATTTTAATAGATTTGGTATTGAGATAAACGAAACTCCAGATTTTGCAATTACCCATCATGCAAATGAAGTTTCAAATATAACAGCTGGGGAAAAAGGATATGATAGATATTCTAAACTTGTCTTTTCTGCCTTTATAGAAGATTCTGAATGACAAAAAGGTATTGAATGAATGGTTAAAGATAAAAAGGTTAGGGTTATAAACCATAGCTACGGTTATACAATTGATGATGCACATCCAATATATAATGAAAAAAACCTATTTTTAGATTATATATCTAGAAAATATGGAGTTGTAAATATATTTTCATCAGGTAACGGTAACAATAAAAAAGAAAAAGAAAACGAATGATTAAATGGATATAAACTTTCCCTTAATAATTTAGTTGTAGGAGCTCTTGATTTTAGTAATTGAGCACAAAAACCTACCGAAACGATAGCAAAATATTCTAATTATTTATTACCTAAAAGTTTTACATCCACTTCTAAACCTAATGTGGTTGCTCCAGGATATTTATATAAAAGATGGCATAAAAATAGTAAAGGTGAGTGAAATTACTTAGATACACAAGGTACAAGCTTTGCATCTCCTGTTGTTACAGGTTTAGTTTCAACATTATTAAGAGAAAGAGATTTCTTAGACAAAGACAAAATTAGATTACAATCTATAAAATCGATTATAGGTGCTTCATCAAGAACCCCAAAAGTAAATAATCTCAATTATAAAGCGAATGGATATACAGAAAAATATGGTTCTGGTATTGTAGATTTTGAAAATATGTTAGAAGCAGCCGATAATTTAGTAACTAAAGAAGTTTCGAAATCCGATAATGATTTTGTTTTGTTTACTAGAGAATTCTATGTTCAAAAAGATAAAAAAATCAAGGGAGCAAGTTCTTGATTGTTCAATTCAGGTTTATTAAAAGAACATGAAAATTTACCTACATATAATGCAAATGTAAATTGATGATGGTTTTTAGGAGTTTTAGGTGGTGTTATAGCTAATTCTGTTGAGGGATCAAGGTTAGCAAAAGAAAAAGCAGAATGAAAAAATACTCATATTAATGAAGAAAGATTGAATCTAAAAACAATAAATCAAAAACAAAATGATAAACTATTTTCTGATTATGATTTATATTTAGAAAAAAAAGATAGTTCTGGAAAATGAACTGTTGTAAAAAGCATCATATCAAGTGACTCTAACGATGAAATACTTGAGTATGTAACTCCTGAATCAGGTATATATCGATTAAAAGTTAAAAAATATTCTGATGTTTTATTTGATAATTCAATCAATGATAGTTTAGCATTAACATATACCATACAGGAAAAATAATATGAAGAATTTTATAAAAAAATGAATTTTTCCTTTTTCTGCATTAACATCATTGGTTGTTGCTAGTTGTACAAATAACACAAACAATAATAAAGAATATGATGAATACGATTTAAAAAGATTTTATGTATATGTAGATGAATATCAAAGACTAAATGATATTAAGAAAATTAAAGAAAATTACTTTTATTATTTGTGAGAAAATAACAAAGAAAATAACGGGATGTTTCAACCCTTATTCAAAGACAAATATGTATTTATTAAATCAGTAGATGAACTCAATAAATTATTTTTAGATAAATTTAATTTAAATTATGTTAAGAAATATTATCAAACATTTAAAGACAAAGTTAATTTTGACATAAATACTTTAACAGAAGAAAAACTAAAACAAATTAACAAAGAAGAGTTTCAAAATATTTATTTAAACAACGAAGATATTAATGAATTCTTCAAGAGTAAGAATTTGTTAATGTATGAAACAAGAAACCAGAATTCTCAGATTTCACAATATAATTTAGTCCCAGATTACATAAATGACGACACAGAAAATTTACATTTTTGACTTATTAATTTAGAACAAATAGGTGTTAAATATATGGCTGAAGAAAGTTCGCGAAAAAGTCGTATAACTATGAATGTAAAATACATTGATAAATCTAAAACCATAACCGCTAATATAAACCCTAGTAATCAGCAGGTAAAAGACCTTTATGAATATTTACCTAAAGAAATAAGTTTTGTATTTCCTATGTCTAAAACATAAAACCACAAAAACAGGATGTTGGTGTGATATTGTACCAACATCCTGTTTGTTATCATTATATTGCTTTCGGAAAGGAAGTAATATCCCTAGCACTATTTATAATTTAGATACAGGTGAAATAATTAAAAGATAATAAGCAAGTAACAACTTAGTTGTTATAAAATTAAACACTACATCAGAGGGTTTGTGATGTAGTGTTTTGTTTAAACAAACATTTTATCTAACATTGTCTTTTTGATATTCTCTAAAGCAGTTAACTTACGCTGATGAAGTGAAAGGAAGGAGTCTAAGGAAGTGAAAAGATGAGAGA